>DAOVPH010000125.1 GCA_030629295.1 Candidatus Latescibacterota bacterium
GGGGAACCTATGGCAAAAAAAGAAGAACCTATTCAGGTAGAAGGAACAGTGGTTGAGGCGTTGCCTAACACATGTTTTCGGGTGGAATTAGATAACGGCCACAGGGTTCTGGCTCACATATCAGGGAAAATGCGCATGCATTTTATAAAGATACTTCCCGGAGACAGAGTGGTGATTGAGCTTTCGCCTTACGACCTGAGCAAGGGACGGATTACATACCGATACAAATGAGCTTAAACCGTAAGACGCATTTTCAGTAGGGACAGAACATTGTTCTGTCCCCAGGACGCATTTTCAGTCCCCAGCGACGAGGAGAATCTGATGAAGGTTCGAGCTTCAGTGAAAAAGATGTGTGTTCACTGTAGGGTGATTTGCAGGAAGGGTGTGATAAGAATTATCTGTAAAAACCCGAGACATAAACAGCGACAGGGAAAATAAACGGACAATGGGTCAATCAGATCAGATGTTTGAGATAACCCTGGATGACTTATCTGATCCAATAAGTCCGTAAAGGAGGTACTCTTGGCAAGGATTGCGGGGGTGGATCTCCCACCCAATAAAAAGGTAAAAGTGGCCTTAACCTATATTTATGGTATTGGTAAAACCGCGGCGGAAAAAATACTGGAGGAGACCCGGCTTGATCCTGATGCTGGAATGAACGACTTGACTGAGGAACAAGTGAGTAAGCTTCGGTCAGCCATTGAGTCAGGATACACAATTGAAGGCACGCTCCGGGGAGAGGTGTCGCGGGATATCAAGCGATTGATAGATATCGGTTCATATCGAGGGCTACGCCATCGAGTAGGGTTGCCAGTCAGAGGACAGCGGACCCATACTAATGCCCGAACCAGAAAAGGCCCTCGAAGGGCTATTGGCAAAGGGAAAAGAGGGTGATATTGATTCATGCAGATCAAAAACACCTGCATTGATTCATACAGATTAAAACAGATTCTATAATTGATGATCGCCCAGTTTGTCTCTGTTTACATCAACCCCGTTAGATAGTTATAATCTAACGGGGTCAATGTCCAGGAAAGGAGATAGAGGAATATGGTTTCACCAGGCGCAAAAGGGAAGGCCAGGAAAAAAGAGAAACTGACTGATTCTTCGGGGATTGCCCATATTAAGGCAACCTTCAACAATACTATCGTCACTCTTACCGACAAAGAGGGAAATGTGATTATATGGACAAGTGGTGGTAAGATAGGCTTCAAGGGGGCAAGAAAGAGTACCCCTTTTGCTGCTCAACAAGCAGCTGCTACGGCGGCAAGAGAAGCCCTGGTTCTGGGATTGCGCCGGGTAGAAGTGAGAGTGAAAGGGCCAGGAGCAGGCAGAGAGGCAGCAATTCGATCTCTCCAGGCCGCTGGGCTGGAAGTATCGGCAATTCGCGATGTTACCCCAATACCCCATAATGGATGCCGACCACCTAAAAGGAGGAGAGTGTAACTGAACTATGGCTAGATATAGAGATGCTGTCTGCAAATTGTGCCGCAGAGAGGGCAGTAAGCTTTTCTTGAAAGGTGATCACTGTCTCACCCAAAAATGTGCCTTGGAGCGAAAGGCATACATCCCAGGTGAACAGGCACATCGGAGGACAAGGAGATTATCACAGTATGCGTTGCAGCTGAGGGAGAAACAGAAGATAAAACGAATATACGGACTTCTGGAGAGACAGTTTAGAAAATGCTTTCAAGAAGCCGTTAGAGAGAAGGGAATCACCAGTGAGAATTTCCTCCGACTGCTGGAATGTCGTTTGGATAATGCAGCTTATCGGTTGGGATTTGCTGCCTCCCGACGAGCAGCAAGACAACTAATAAGACATAGACATTTCCTGGTCAACGATAAGATCGTCGATATCCCCTCATACGAACTATCACCGGGAGATATAGTTAAGGTGCGTGAGAAGAGTAAACAGCTGGACGTAATAGCCAACTCCCTTAAGAAATCTGGCAGGGGAAGAGAACTTCCCTGGCTGAGTGTGGATAAGGCGAATCTATCCGGAACATTACTCAGCCTTCCTACCCGAGAAGAGATTCCGGTTGCGGTAAACGAGCGTTTAGTGGTTGAGCTTTATTCAAAGTAGATTCAGCATATCCCGAATGTCTATTCTCTGTATAGCTTACCTTATCCCATACTACACCAAGAGGTTCAGATTATGAAGAGAGATTTTCATATGCCGAGATGGGTGGAAATTGACCAATCCACCTTAACGGAAGATTATGGTAAATTCATCGTTCAACCATTAGAACCAGGATTCGGGGTCACACTGGGCAACGCTCTGAGGCGGGTATTACTCTCCTCAATCAAAGGAGCTGCCATTCAGTCGATCAAGATTGACGGTGTCTACCACGAATTCTCCACCATTCCTGGGGTAGTGGAAGATATGACTGAAATAGTGCTTAACCTTAAAGAAATATGTTTTAGACTCCACGATAGCGACTCTAAGAAGATCATTGTGGAAAAGCAGGGCAGCTGTGAACTGATATCCAAAGACCTGGAAGTAGAGTCGTCCATAGAGGTTCTTAACCCAGAGTTACACATTGCTACTCTGGGTGAGGATGCTCATCTCCGGGCAGAGATCGTTTTAACTACAGGTCGAGGTTATGTTCCCTGCGAAGAGAATAAATTACCCAACCAGCCCATAGGGACTATAGCCATAGATTCCATCTTTTCGCCCGTTCGGAAGGTGAACTACAGGGTGGAGAACACCAGGGTAGAACAGAAGATAGATTACGAAAAGCTGACCTTAGAGGTCTGGACAAACAAGGTGATTAGTCCCCAGGATTCAGTGAGCACTGCAGCCCGTATATTAAGGGACCATCTCAAGTTATTTGTTGATTTTCAGGAAGAGCCCCAGGAGCCGGAGGAGGAGATCGACCAGGAGAAGATTCGGCTGAAAAAACTTCTCCAGATGTCGGTGGATGAATTAGAACTGTCAGTGCGATCGAGCAATTGCCTGCGAGCAGCTGAAATCAAAACTTTAGGAGATTTGGTGGAGAAAACAGAATCCGAGATGCTCAAATATCGCAATTTTGGGAAGAAGTCCTTAAGTGAACTGCAGGGTGTCCTGGAGAAGTTCGGAATCTGCTTTGGGATGAATCTGGCAGAGTTGGAGATGGAAAAGGAGGAAGAGACGGATGCGACATCTTAAACAGGGTCGCAAATTAGGCAGAACATCCAGCCACAGAAAAGCAATGCTCCGGAATCTGGTGACTTCTCTTGTCGAGCACGAAGGAGTCAAAACCACCGACGCCAAAGCCAAGGAAGTCAGACCCCTGGTTGAAAAACTGATTACACTTGCCAAAAGAGGAGATTTACACGCACGCCGACAGGCATTAGCAGTGCTCCGAGGTAGGAAAGTGGCAGCCAAGCTCTTCGATACAATTGCTCCCAGGTTCGCTGACCGAGAAGGAGGATACACCCGAATTATCAAAATTGGACAACGTAAAGGGGATGGAGCTTCCGTTTCCTTAATCGAGATCCTGGGAAGAGAGCGAAGCACAGCTAAGGCGGAGACGAAAAAAGGAGCATAACCCAGAATCAATATCATAAAATCCCTGAGGGGCAAAGTAGCTACCCGCAAGCTGCATTGCCCCTTTTTGTCCTGGTGAGGAAACTTGCTTATGGTCTTTCGTCTGCTCTTCAGAAAGTCAGTTTCGGCTGTCTGCTTCTTGATCTGGCTTATCACTCCCTTGGAGGGGGAGACAACAGAGATCAGGGCACTGTGGGTGGTCAAAGATGCCCTTTATTCTCCCGCTGCTGTGCTTCGGATGATAGAGGTAGCCCGGGAAAATGAGTTCAACCTGATCCTGGTACAGGTGAGATCCCGAGGGGATGCTTACTATCGAAGCGAGTTGGTCCCCCTGGCAGAAGCGATTCAGCAAAGCCAGAATCCAGGATTTGACCCTCTGCAATTAACTGTCGAACAAGGACACCGGGCTGGTCTGCAGGTACACGCCTGGGTTAACACCTTCATCCTCTGGTCCTCATCCTCTCCCCCCATCGACCCTACCCATATCTTTCACCTTCATCCCGAATGGTTCGCCTGTTCAGATGGCAGCAGGACCAGACCGGCAGGGATATACCTCTCTCCCGAACTGCCTCAGGTAAAAGAATACCTATTGAGTGTGATAAAGGAGATCATCGAAAACTACCCGATAGACGGACTTCATTTGGACTATGTAAGATATCCCAATAACCATTATGATTACAATCTTATCGCCAGGACGAGGTTTATGCAAAGATACGCCGTCGACCCCTTAGGCCTTGCTAAGGGCTCAGAGAGACTTACCGATCTGTTTGGAGTGGTGGGGATTGACAACCTATCTGAGAAGCGATTGGCCTGGAGAGCAGAACAGGTTACGGATCTGGTAGGGGCTATTCATGATTTAATTTCCAGTGAAAACCCCGGGGTTGCACTTTCAGCGGCGGTCAAGCCCGATATGCACGAGGCCTATTGGAACTACGGGCAGGATTGGACAGAGTGGGCTAACCGAGGGCTCGTTGACTTTGTCATCCCTATGGCCTACTCCAAAAATACTGAATTGGTGGTGCAACAGGTCAAACAGGCCGTGAAGACAGTAGGACACGAACGCCTTTATGCAGGTATAGGGACATACAATAAACCCCTTTCGGAGACTTTGAGGCAAATCCAGACCATAGAGACCCTGGGAGTGAAAGGAATCTGCCTGTTCTCCTATAACAGTTTACAGAAACAGCCGGGAAGTTTTGAGGAACTGCGAGGTGGGTTTTGCTCTCACCAGAGGAAAGGAAAAGATGATGAGAAATAAGATATCGTTGCTTTTCACGCTTCTGATCTGCGGGATGTTGGTCTTCTCGGAGACTTACGGAGAGACTACGGAGACTGCCAGGGGATGGTCGATCTCCGGCACACCGGTGCTGCGGGAGAGGATGCGTGACTTGGTCGAATTCTATAAGAAGCCGACTCCGCCACTGAAGAAACCAATTGAATGGAAAGTCGGACAAAAAGATACCCTATGGGGTTGGGACTTCAGTAACAGTTCCCACTATCAGGTACCTGCCACCTGCCGGGCAATAGGGGAATATTGCTATGTTTTTGTAGAGGACTCAGTATGGACCA
>DAOVPH010000087.1 GCA_030629295.1 Candidatus Latescibacterota bacterium
AAAGCAGTGCAGCCAGGTCGGCTCTTGTAATCCGGAGTTTTACACCGACCTGCATCGCTATCTTTGTCTGGGGAGCGGCGTTTAATATCTTCTGTACAGTCTCCAGTTCATAGCTGGCTCGGTGAAAGAAATGTCCCCTTAGCTCAGCAGCTCGTTTGTAAGCCTCTGCTGCTTTTGAGAACTGGTAGACAGATTTATAACTCTCTCCTTGATAGAAGTGAGCAGCGTCATTTTCCGGCGCCAGCTTGAGCGCCATTTCATAGCTATTCAGTGCTTGTGCCAGCCAGTCAGGATGGTTTCTACATTCAGTGAGAATGCGACCTTCGACGATATAGGCATCAATGCAGCGGCTGTCCTTTTGTTTTGCTTCTCTGATATGCTGAAAGGCAGATTCACACTCTTCTCGTTTCAGTGCCACCAGGGACATACCCACATACGCCGCTGCGAAATCCTTATCCATACTCTGGGCCTTTTTGAATTCTACCAAGGCTCCATCTAAATTCCCCTCCGCTAATTTTTGCATCCCTTGGGTGTAGTGGATATGAGATAGGGTAGGGTAGGGGAGTTTCCTGCCTGGCCTGAGTGCGCAGCCGGAAAGTATCAGGAAAAGTGAGACAAAGACAATAGTTAATCTTTTGGAAGACAAAGAGATTGTTCTCCTTTTTAATCGTTATCCAGTACTACTGTCACCTTGCCCTGACGGAGGAAGTTGAGGTTGTTTTCGGTGTGGTGGAGAATCATAGCCGTTGCGTTGGGAATAGTGAGGTCAGTTTTCCTTTCTCCGATAACCATCAGGGCTTTGACCACCAAGGGATTCTCACCGATCCGGCTGTCTGTTATTGCCTGTTGCAGGTCATTCGAGTATCTTACTATACCCTGAGAGACAGCAGTCCCTCTCTCTATGAAACCCACACCGTAAACCTGCTCTCCTTCATCGCTGATTATTTTTGGGGCTAAAGCAGGCTGAACTCCCAGTCCTTGAGCATCCACGATTAGTCCGGTGTATTCTTGACCGCCAAAGGTTGGTAGGGAAAAGAGATATTTGGGAAAGGGTTTGTCAAGTGGCCATGGATGCCCACATAGGGGGCAATGTAGGGTGTCTATTGCAACTGGTTTCCCCCCTCCGGTAGGTGGAAGCAGCAACTCGGCCAGCTCCCCGGTGAGAGAAAGCTGAATATCTACCTCCACTGAGAGATCAGACATATAGCGGATGTCCACTTCTTTGGCTTTTTGGGTCAGCTCTTCTACTCGAGAGGCCAACAGACTGTCAGCGGCTAATGTGTCTTGAACTGTCATATTAGAAGTGAGATTTAGGTCCTCTACTGAACCAAGCAGCAACTCTGCCGCTGTTGCTCTGGCTTTTTCTAAGACAAACTCCTTTTGAACGGGAGGAGACAAAGTGGTGTCGGGAATACCAATTCCCGTTGCCCCGATCGTATAGTCTTGCCAGTCAACCCAGGTGGGTTTCTCCTCGTTTTGGGAGTGAACGACACCAGAAGCAGCAAGGATTCCGCAGATGAGCAGTAGAAAAAGCCAGCGGGAGCCACTAACGAGAAGCCAGTTGAGTTTGGCCTTGTCGAAAGTTGTAGACAGATTTTGCATTTCAATTCCCTCCAGATAGATAAAAGGCACTATCGAATTCGCGCCTTCTATTTCGTTAGGAATAATGCCAAAGAAAAACCACAGGTGAAACTGTGGTCTCAAGATCCGTGCTCCAAAGAGCAGACTTGGAGCGGGAGACGGGACTCGAACCCGCGACATCGAGCTTGGGAAGCTCGCGTTCCACCACTGAACTACTCCCGCCTTATGAAGGTATAAAAGATAAGATATTTCAACCGTCGTGTCAAGAAAAAATCACAGTCAATAAGGATTGTGCGTATTTTCCTACTTTCTTTTCCAACTTGTGGTATGTGTGTATCAAAGATCGCAAAAGAGCTTCCATATAGCAGTGCTGTCGCCGCTGAAATTCTCTATCCACCGAACCCTCGGCTCGTTGCAAAACCAGGTGAGCTGCCGTTTTGCATATCTTCTGCTGTTCTTCTTGATCTCCGCTACCGTTTCCTTCAGGGTTCCTCTTCCCTCCAGGAGAGCGAAGACCTCCCTGTACCCGACTGTCTTGAGCGAATTTAAGTCTTTGCTGTACCCCATTGCCAGCAGTTTTTTCACTTCCTCCACTAGTCCCTCTTCTATCATCTTCTCCACCCGCTGTTCGATTCTCTGGTACAGTCTTTTTCGCTGCATATTGAGGCCGACGACCAGAGGAGTGAATTTCAGCTTATGCTGGGGGCGGATTTTCTGCAATTCGGATATCTTTTTACCGGAGATTTGGAAGACCTCCAGGGCCCGGACAATGCGCTGCGAATCGTGGGGGTGGATTCTTTCAGCCGCCCGAGAATCAACCTCTCTAAGTCTCCGGTGAAGCTCAATGCTGCCTAAGATCTTAAGTTCCGCTACCAATTGGTTTTTTATCTCTGAATCAGAGGGTAATTCAGGAGAGAGTCCGTCTAAGAGTGCACGGATATAAAGTCCTGAGCCTCCCACGACAATAGGCGTTTTGTTTTGGCGGAAGACGTCACGGAGTTGTTGTCTGGCTTGTTGGCCGTAGTCCCCAGCAGTGTATCTTTGATCGGGGTTAAGAATATCAATAAAATAATGTTTTACTCTTTTTCTTTCCTCAGGGGAAGGTTTAGCGGTACCGATATCCATATATCGGTAAATCTGGCGGGAGTCAGCGGAGAGGATTTCGGCGCCGCTTCTTTCGGCAAGTTCGAGGGCTGCTTGGGTCTTGCCCACCCCGGTGGGGCCCACAATTACAAGAAACTTCTCCTTTTCCATAACCCATAGCGTCGAACATAGAAGTAGTACCCCCAGGGCGACTCGAACGCCCGGCACAGGGATTAGGAATCCCTTGCTCTATCCACCTGAGCTATGGGGGCATTGAATAGAATCAATAGGTTACGACAGCACTTCTTCGGCCAATCTGAGGCTGGTGTCCATATTGGTGTCCAGTTGATTTCTCCAGTCGCTCGACAGCTTCAGATTTATGCGAGCGGGAAAGGTGAGAATATCTGATAGTCATCTCTATAGTCTTGTGTCCGAGGAGCCCCTTCACCATAGTTGGATCAACACCAGCCATAACCAAATTATAAAACACCGATGGCATTTTGTCAAGATCAATCTACATCTGGGATGATCAATCGGCCCCCCTGAAATCCTGTCCAAGGTCCTCATACTGCTGCAAAGATCCACTCAAACATGTTTTGTTCTTTATCTTACCATCCATATATTTGATGTCCCTGTCCTGCGAACCAGATCATATCCACAATAAAAGAGATCCCCACCCCCAGGAACCAACCAACTATCATTCCGAGAAACAGAGGCCTGGCATTCCTATAAAGTAGCACCCCACCAAGTCTGAGGATGATAGATTTAGCTGCCCATGCCAAAAAGATCGAGAAGGCTGAAAGTTGAATAAACAGAACAGAAGCAATGGGAAAACCTATGGGATGGATTGGCCACCAGATGAACCTGTAACGCATAAAGGTCAATCCTGCCATCACCAAGGCCCCAATCCCCAAAAACTTGAGCCTATCACAGTCCGGCCCAAAGGGGTTGCTCATCTTACTCACTACGTTCTGAAAGGGATATAGCGCCCCTTGCCCAAAGGGCCAAATGTTGAAGTTATAGGCACCATGATGGTATCCTACCCAGATGGAGTACCATACGGATACAGCCACAGCAACAACTACAGCAATACATATAGCCGTAAGCAGTGCTCTCTTCTTTATCCTCACCATCTCCCCTAGCTTTACAGCATGAGCTGCTGCTGCCATAAAGAAAGTTTTGATATCTGCAGCCCAGATATAGGTGAAGGCCAAGGAGGTCATGCTGGGTACCGATATAGCAGATGATCCGAGAGAGAAAACAGAGAAGGTTGTGGCTGTTAGCGGCCCTCTTAGAAAGACCAGCCCTCCTTCAACTACTATCCTGGTTACTCCGATGAATACTACAAATGCCGCTGGCAGAAAAAGAGCTATTACCTTGGAGGACATCCCCGACTTAGAAAGCCAGCTTACAAGATATAACGTCCCTAAGATCAGACCGAAAACAGCCGTCCTATAGGATAAAAGCTCCCCGGAATCATCAACAGGATGATTTCTGTTGAATGCCTTCTTGAAAACATCTTTCAAGTGAGCTCGAGCTATCCATAATACCCAAAACACCATTAAAATGAGGGCGCCAAACCCCTGCCATCCCATTGAAGGGGCAAGAGAACAGTAGACATCAGGTTTCCCTATACTGAAGCCAAACCTATTGTAGATTCCAACTTGAAGGACGCCTAACAAGTAAAAAAACCAAACTGAGAAGGAAACATCTAAATTAATCAGGTAAGCAAAGCCGATCAAAGGGAAGAAGATGTACACATAAATGACAGGAAAGGCCCTGGCTATGTTAACCGTACTTCTCAGTGGAATTGTGGGAAAAAGGGGGGTGAAATAGCCAACAATGTTCCAAAGGGCTATAAACAGAGGAATAGCAAATCCGATCCAGAAGACTTTTCCATGCATAAAAGCAGGGAGAAGGGATTTTGAACTCGATTCCTTAACCATCTCCATCGGGACATCTGTCAGGGGGAAGACTAATCTCTCCTTTTCTACCCATTGCTTTCTGAGGATAACGACCATGCACAAACAGATGAAGAAGAGGACCCCGATAAAACTCAGCCACCAGAAAAGAGGGATTGCCCATGCCCCCCAGGGGATTTTCTCGCCTTGGGGTAACCCTTCCCAAAACCACTGTATAGCCGGATTCCCTCTACTGAGGGTAATCCAGTCAGGGATATGTTCGTGAATATACTCCGCCCACCTGTTCTCTGGGGAGGCGAAATAGTATGGAGCAGCAATAATCGCTATAAGATACGAAGTTAAGCCAAGGGTGCAGATGGTGGAGGCAACCAGTCCCATTATGAGACTGATGATCAGTTCAGCAGGGCGTAGCGCCCAGCACGGCTTTATTCTCTTTAGCAGGGCATTTAGAATAACAATGATAATAAACGGGATAATCACCCCTGGGGGAAGGTAATCAGAGGCAAATTTCGAAGATTTCAAAACCGAATACGAGTAGGGTGCTGCTATACTTACCGCGACAACTACCAAGATCCCTACAAGCATCGAGCGGAGGGTTAGCCCTGAAAGTCCTTCCTGTCGTTCATCCGACATAATGGTCCTTTTCATCTTTACAAGGTTGCCCATCCACCTGTGACGTTGATTGTCTCGCCGGTGACGTAGTCATGAGAGATTAGAAAGAGCACAGCCTCAGCTATATCCTCTGGAATGCTGGCTCTGCCTAAAGGTATGGTTCCTCTCTCAGCCAACCGTTTTCCCCTCTGCGATTTTTCTTCCTCGGTGAGAATCCGATCACTTCCCAAGTCGGTAAGCACAAGTCCGGGGGCAATGGCGTTGACGGTTATCCCATATGGCGCAAGGCTCCTGGCCAGCGATTTGGTGAAGGTTACCTGTGCTCCTTTTGCTACGCAGTAATGCAGATCGGTTAGGGCCATCACTCCACCCACAGAGGTGATGGTGATGATCTTCCCGCTCTTCTTCTCGACCAGATGAGGCACCACCACCTTCGAACAAAGGAAGGCCCCTTTGAGGTGAACATCCATCATCCTATCCCAATGATCCTCGGCGATGTTGAAGATGTTCCCACTCTCGTAGTAGCCTGCGTTGTTGACCAAGATGTCCACACCGCCAAGTTGGACAACTGTAGTATTTACCATCTCCTCTACTTCTTTTGCGTCCGCAACATCCGCTTCTATCGCTATTGCCTTTCTTCCCAAGGATTGGATCTCCTGGACTGTCTGCCTTGCCGTCTCAGGATGTTTTACGTAGTTAACGGCCACATGTCCTCCATTGTGCGCTATGGCCAAGGCGATCGCTCTTCCAATCCCTCTGCCCCCACCGGTGACCAGGGTCACTTTATCGTTGACTTCCATTTTTCACACCTTCCCTTCATAATTTAGCGACTTTTAGATCCTTATCTAACTTGTATCCAAGCAAACAACCGTAAAGGTAACCAGTGTTCTTCTTAAGTATAACTATTTGCGTTCCTTAAACGGCTCTTCTGACCATTGAGGATGTAATATCTTCTTTGCCTTGGGAGTCGTCAGAACAAGTGTTACCTTGTCGAGAGGCAGCCCTGAGAGGTCAACTGTAGAACAGAAAACTTTGTCCGGGCCGAGTTTCAAATCACCGATAAAAATGGGATTTCCTCCCTTAATGTCCACCTGGCATTCTACTTCCAACTGTGAAGACGGGCACAGCCCGATTATGGCTGATTTTTTGTCCGCATTGATCTTGAAATTGACTGCCATATCCTTATCGGCATAGGTCAATCCTCCGGTTTTTTGATAAGGATACATCCATTCCGTCCATTTAATGGTCTTGCCAGGTGCTAATGGGCGTCGTTCATCAGGATACAACTTGGATGTCCCTCCCCACATCTCAGCGTACCCTTTGTTAGGTGCCCCTGATCCCATGGGGATCCGCGTGGTATGGTACCCATAGGTCCAGATATCCATGCCCGGGTTTTTCTCTTTGTCGAAGACGCGGACGATACCCTCTTCTTCGTCGTGGGAGTAGGCGCTGTAAAACCCCTCGTTCAGTC
>DAOVPH010000216.1 GCA_030629295.1 Candidatus Latescibacterota bacterium
GATTACCAGGCAGACGGAATTAATGTCCTTTTCTCCCGCAGTGCGCCATTTGTCTACTATGAGGAACCTGTGTTGGAAGCATTCCAAAAGGGATATGGGGAAGATATGCGGGAGGTAGAGCAGGCCGACGAACGGACCCTACGCTGCCGGGCGAAGTTTGTGACCCAATTCCTCCGCGAGGTCCGCCAGATGCTGGATGAAGTGGGTCAAAAACAAGGGCGCTACATCCCTACCTGCTATCTGGTGCCCTTCCATAACACGCTCGACTTCTCCGGTACCGCCGTCGAAGAATCTATGTTTCATGCCCTCGATGTGGCCACCTGGATGAAAGAGGGGTTGGTAGAATATCTGGTTATGCATATCTCCTGCTTTGAAGAGCACAACGGAAGCGAGCAGATGCCCCACATCCAGGAGTTTGTGAATTTGGCCAGGGGCACCAAGACAAAGATTTATGCCGATATATATCCTCGTCGCATGCCTCCCCGGGCCTATCGAAAGATAGCGATGAGCTACTACAAGGCCGGTGCCGAGGGCCTCGCTTTTTGGGATTCCTTCGGCAGATACCTCCGCACCAGCGAGTGGGCCTTTGTCAAGAAGCTCGGCCATAAGGACGATCTGGCGGTATGGGAAGGCCGGGGTGATGATTACTATCGAGTTGTCCCCCTGCTCTCTCTGGACGGTTACCGGATGGGACGGGAGTTCTCGCTGCCGACCGATGGATAGTTTCCGAATCAAGTTCGGTCTAACCACCCCTTGCCTTTTCCCAGAGTTCTCCAGCCCGATAAGAACTTCTCACAAAAGGCCCAGCAGCGACAGCCAGAAAGCCCAACTGGACTGCTGCGGTTTCATACTCTTGAAACTCTTCTGGAGGCACAAATCTTTTCACCTCCAGATGGGTCTTACTAGGCTGCAAGTATTGCCCCAGAGTGAGTATGTCACAGCCTGTCTCACGCAAATCTTCCAGGACAGAGATTATCTCTTCCTTGCTCTCCCCCAGTCCGAGCATCAAACCTGATTTGGTGTAAATTCTCGGATCCAATTTTTTCACCAGCTCAAGCAGCTTTAGAGACCGGGCATATTTTGCCTGAAGTCTCACTGTTCTGTAAAGCGAGGGTACGGTCTCCACATTGTGTCCCAACACCTCTGGCTGTGCCTCAACCACTGTTTGTAGCACTCCTCGAGATCCCTGGAAGTCGGGTATGAGCACCTCGATGGCTGTTTGAGGCATGACAGTTCGGATCTGGTGGATAGTCTCAGCGAAATGTTTAGCTCCGCCGTCTGGGAGATCATCCCGTGTAACAGAGGTGATCACCACATAGCTAAGATTAAGCCTTTGCACCGCCTGGGCTACTCGGTGAGGCTCATTCGAGTCCATAGGTAAGGGAGTGCCGCTGTTCACCGCACAAAATCTGCAATCACGTGTGCACACATCCCCCAAGATCATAAAAGTGGCTATCCCTTGACCAAAGCATTCGGCTATGTTAGGGCATCGGGCACTTTCACACACTGTGTGAAGCCCCAGGTCCGTTAGAAGTTGCTGCATCGCCTCAATCTGCTCAGTGATGTGTATCCGTTTTCTCAGCCATTCCGGAGGAGTTGGCATCTGTTTTTTTCCTGCTTAACTGTTGTATTTGGGTAAAAATATGGCGGAGAGAGTGGGATTCGAACCCACGGTGGAACTTGTGGTCCCACACGCGATTTCCAGTCGCGCCCCTTCGGCCAGCTCGGGCATCTCTCCGCTTTATTCAATTTAGCCTACAAATTCTGGTAACCCCAGTTCCCGCATTTAGACTTCTTGAGACAGTGTGTCCAAATATTTACAGAACCTTACCAAGTCTCTTTCCAAAGAGCCAAGAACAGGAGAAACCATTTCGCAAAGCTCTTTTATCCTCTCCTTCTCCAATGAGAATCCATAGATATGACGGAAGATGTGCCGAAAGCCGAGATACCTCTGAAGCTCTTTCTTCAGAGTTTTGGAAATGACTGGGGGTCTGACACCTTCGATCTCAGCGGCCATATCCACCAAGAGCTGTCTGTGCCAGTCTTCTCCAGCCGGCAGGCCTCCGTTCAATTCCTGAGCGACTCTGCTAAAGGTGTTTTCTACCCCATTGTAGAAGTCGTGAAGGATTGAACCTACCGCCCTTAAGTCATAGGTTGAAACATTATCCCTTGACAGAGAGTCTTTTATCCCCTCCAACTCCCGAGCAAGCGCTCTGAGGTCAGTGAGCTCTTCGGCTATTTCAGCTTTTAGCCTTCGAAATCTCTGGCTGTTTTTACCGGGAACTTTCATAAATCAACTCCCCATTCAGGAGGATCTCTTTCTTAAGAGATTGCTTACACTCTTCCCAGGGCAGAAGGTCGATATGGAACTGGCCCAGTTGAAATAGACGACCTACAGCCTCGAAGAACGCTGCTTTCTTTAATCCCTCTACCGCCAAGTCGACGTCTGATCTATCTGTGAAGCGGGTCTTGTCAAGCAGCGAGCCGAAAAGGAAGGCCCTTTTTATCCCGTATTCTTTTTGCAGGATAGAAGCTGCCTCCTCAGCCTGGCGGTAGGCTTGTTTCCGACAGTCGGAGAGATATTTCTCTCTGGCGGAGATTCTTCCTCTCCACGCTCTAATGAAGTGTGAATAATCTTGTTGTTCTGTCATCTCTGTGCTCATGTTTCCCTGGCAACTGGCGGAGAGGCAGGGATTCGAACCCTGGGTGGAGTTGCCCCCACAGCGGTTTTCGAGACCGC
>DAOVPH010000126.1 GCA_030629295.1 Candidatus Latescibacterota bacterium
AGCCAGATAGGAGGCCAGCAGACGCTGGGCAGGCAAATCCAGTTTGTCCCACCCCGCCTTCAGCTCAAGTATTATAGGGGTCCCCGACTTTCTCAGCTTAACTTTCTCCTGGTATTCGGGCGGAAGCTTAGAGGGATCAAACAGAGAATAGGCCTTGTACAGAAGTGCAGTCTGGTAATCTATCCTGGCGGATTCCAACTCAGCTTCGATCTTTGCCCTGAAAGTCACCTCGGTCCAACCCACGCTCACTGTAAAAAAACCAATCAGGAACACAAACAACCAATTGATTTTACGCATAAAAGCTCCCTTCGGTTGACAGCTATAATCTTAATAGAAACTTGCTCATTTGTCAAGGGAAAACCTGAAGGTCAAAGGGGTGCAGTTTCCCCTTGACAGCTCAGTTCTTTTCTGATATTTTAAAGTTATATCAAATACCAGAATCCAAATGGCGAATTCACCCCGTCAGATAATGATCTTAGTAAAAACATGTAAATCAAAATACGTCATTATTAACAGGATACAAAAAAGCTCAAACTAAATTGTAGCTATCTAACGGGGCAAAGCTCAAGATCCAAATACCGAGATAAACAGATGTTTTTGACATTTAGTCATTCGGATTTCATTTGATATTTAGACTTTGGATTTTGTCATTTCATAACTGGAGTCACTTCCTATGGGAAAAATAAAACTATTTCTTCTTCTTTCTTTTCTCTTCCTCCCCTTTCAGACGGCGGCTTTGGAGAAAAGAGCAATAGCTTACCTCAGCGAGCTGGAATTAGTCAGGGGAGCAATGGCCGATTCTCTGCCTGTATGTTTTGCTGGCATTCCCCTGGCCTCTCAGACAGGCGTCAGGCTAAAGGCACTTACTGAAAACAAGGCGAACTGGTTGGTGGAGAACTCTCTGACTAAGATGCTGCTTGAACAGGGCTATTATGCAGTACGCCCTTCGGAGGAAACCAACTCAGCAGTTCCTTCATTTCCCAAGCATACTCTTTCTTATCGTATCGCTGACCTGAAGTTTGAGTATTGGCATCCCAGAGGTTCTATATTCAAAAAGAAGTTTATCAGGAGACGGATGCGATTGGACTGTTTTTTCTCCTTGAGCGAACCCAAAAGTTCGGTTATTGTTTGGTCTAAATGGATGCAATTTCAGCAAGAAGACTTGGTACCGGCCGGCAAAGAAGAGGCATTGAAAAACGACATCTTCTCCCAGAGAACTATCTTGCAGGACAAAAGCAGGTGGATTGAGATACTGGTAGTGGTGGGCGTGATCAGCAGTATGGCTTATACCCTGTTCTAGCGAAGCTTCGCCTCGAACCGATGAGGCACGAAGCCAGTAAGAAAATCCGAAATTCGAATATCGAAATCCGAAACAAATCCCAATGACCAGAATCTTAATGCTACAACCTCGCAGCTTTTACCTACAGCAACTCAACTTTGGCTGTTTCGAATTTTGAACATTTGAATTTTGATATTGTTTCGGATTTCGTGCTTTGGATTTCGAATTTTACTCAGGAAGGATAGGATGAACAAGCTGAACTTCTTCTATGAAGGGGCTATGGCAAAACTGATAGGCCCTGAACACGGTATAAGTAAAGAAGAACTTGAGCAAGAGGCAAAAAGGTTAAGACCTTATCTGTCCAGGATGCAGCAGACAGCCGTCAGAGCCGGCACTCAATCAGCATATACCGATGAACTGGCCTCCATAAATCTCCCCGTCGACGAAGAGATGAGAAAACAGGTAAAACAACTGGCCCGGAACAAGAAAAGGCGAGGGATAGAGTGTCTTGTCGTAATCGGCATCGGGGGCTCTAATCTGGGAACAATAGCGGTAAAAGACGCTCTGCTGGGTAAATTATACAACCAGTTGCCCGGTGCTACCCCTAAGATCCTCTTTGCCGACACGGTGGACAATGACTACATTGCAGATCTACTTAATGTGGTGGAACGCACTCTTAAGAAAGGGAAGAAAGTACTGCTCAATGTAGTGACTAAGACCGGGACTACCACCGAGACAGTGGCTAATTTTGAACTATTTCTGGAAATCTTACGGAAGTATTACCCAGAAGATTACGCTGATTATATTGTAATTACTACCGATAAAAATTCTAAGCTCTGGAAACTGGCAGAGGACAGATTTGACAGATTAGAGATCCCTCACCAGGTAGGAGGCAGATATTCGGTCTTTTCCCCGGCGGGACTTTTTCCTCTGGCCATGTTGGGCCTCGACATAGATAAACTCTGCGAAGGAGCTAAGGCTATGCGAGAGGTGTGTCTGAAGGAAAAGATCAGTCAAAATCCCGCCGCCTTGAGCGCTTTGATCCAGTACATTCAACAGACCAAAAAGGGGAAGCATATCAATGTCAATTTTATCTTCTCCTGGGATTTAAAATCCTTGGGCGACTGGTACAGACAACTTATGGGGGAAAGCATTGGCAAAGCACACAAGCTGACGGGAGAGAAGGTGAATTTGGGGATTACTCCCATGGTGGCAGTTGGCTCGGTTGACCTTCACTCGCTGGCCCAGTTGTTCCTTGCCGGGCCAAATGATAAATACACCAGTTTTATTAGGGTATTAACCGAGAGCAAACAAAGCCTGAAAGTTTCCGACCACCCTGAAGTGGACACCTTGGTTGAGAACCTGAGGGGCAGAAGTTTCTCGCGGATTATGGAGACCATCTTTGGTGGAACAGTCGCGGCCTATTTGGAGAACAAAAGACCCAGCACACTGACCCTCTTCCCCGAAAAGAGCGAATATACAGTGGGCCAGTGGCTTCAGTGGAAAATGATGGAGATGATATATTTAGCAGCTTTGTATGAGGTTAACCCCTTTGACCAACCGAAGGTTGAGGACTATAAAAGGGTTACTAGAGAGATATTAAAGACAAATAACTATGCAGGAAAGAATCCCTACCAGAAACAGGAGAACAATTTATGCTAAGCCTCAACGAACAAATGGACATAATCAACAGGGGAAACAAAGAGATTATTTCCGAGGACGAATTGGCGGGGAAAATCGAGTCTTCTATCCAGACGGGCATCCCCCTGACGGTGAAATGGGGGGCTGATCCTTCTGCCCCGGATATTCACTTAGGGCACACAGTATCTATAAGGAAGCTAGGACAATTCCAGAACTTGGGACATCGAGTCGTCTTTATTATCGGTGACTTCACCGCGATGATCGGCGACCCCAGTGGGAAGACCATTGCCAGAAAACACCTCTCCCGCCAACAGGTTATGCAGAACGCCGAAACCTACAAGCAACAGATCTTCAGGATATTGGACCCGGAGAAGACAGTAGTGGAGTTCAACAGCCGCTGGTGTAATGCGTTGAGCTTTGAGGAAATCTTGAATCTTACATCTAAATATACCATAGCTCGAATGTTAGAGCGAGATGACTTCGAAAATCGTTATCGGACTGGCCAACCTATCACCATTATGGAATTCCTCTACCCTCTGATCCAGGGCTACGACTCGGTGGCCTTGAAAGCAGATATTGAGCTGGGTGGCACAGATCAAAAGTTCAATCTCCTGGTGGCCAGGGATATTCAACGGGAATACGGGCAAATACCCCAGGTGGTAATCACTATGCCATTGCTGGTAGGCACCGACGGAACGCAGAAGATGAGCAAAAGCCTGGGTAACTACATCGCCCTCGATGATCCCCCAGAACAGATGTACGGCAAGACTATGTCTGTCCCTGATGAGCTGATATACCCCTATTTTGAACTGCTCACCGATGTCACCGGAGAGGAATTAGAGCAAATAAAGAAGCTTCTGGCTGATCCTAAATGTAATCCTATGGAGTTAAAAAAACAACTGGCCAAACGGCTGGTAACTATGTATTACGATCCCCAGAAGGCAGAGACAGCGGAGAGAGAATTCGACACGATCTTCCGGAAAAAGGAGACTCCAGAACAGATGTCTGTCCACCGTCTCAGTGCTAACCTCCTGTGGGTCATCAAACTATTGACTGAGGTGAAATTTGCCAGTTCTAACAGTGAGGCCCGAAGGTTGGTTCAACAAGGGGCGGTTAGTATTGATGGGACTCGGATATCTGATCCTGAATTGACAATTAAATTCAAGGGCGGAGAGGTATTAAAGGTTGGGAAAAAAAAGTTTGTGAGCTTGGAGATAGGATGTTGATTGACTCGTAAAAAGTCTCTTTTTTGTCATGCTGAGCTTGCCGAAGCATCTCGTAAGTTGCTGCAATTTATTAACACATGAGATTCTTCGCTCCGCTCAGAATGACCGCGTTACTACTTTTTACGAGTCAGTCAATGTTAGAGAAAAACAAGACCCTCTGAAATTTTTTTAAGATTTCTTAAAAAAAACTAAAAAAAACTATTGACAAGGGAAGAAGTTTCGATTATATTGTCAGTCGTAGAAATTGAAGGCTCTTTGAAAACTGAATAGCGTGCTCAGGTATGAGTTGAGAAAGCTCGTACAAATGAAAGAAAAAATACGGAGAGTTTGATCCTGGCTCAGGACAAACGCTTGCGGCGTGCCTAAGACATGCAAGTCATACGAGAAATCCTGACTTCGGTCGGGAGAGTAAAGTGGCGAACGGGTGAGTAACGCGTGAGTAAACTGCCTTCGAGTTCGGGATAACGCCTCTAACGAGGTGCTAATACCGGATGAAATCTCAGGATTTATATTTTTGGGATCAAAGGTGGCCTCTGCTTGCAAGCTATCGCTTGGAGATGTGCTCGCGTTCTATTAGCTAGTTGGTGGGGTAATGGCCTACCAAGGCGACGATGGATAGCCGGCCTGAGAGGGTGTTCGGCCACACTGGGATTGAGATACTGCCCAGACTCCTACGGGAGGCAGCAGTCGGGAATATTGCGCAATGCCCGCAAGGGTGACGCAGCAACGCCGCGTGAGGGATGAAGGCCTTCGGGGGGTAAACCTCTGTCAGGGGGGAGGAAACATCCAGAGGGGAATATCTTCTGGAATTGACGGTACTCCCAAAGGAAGCTCCGGCTAATTCCGTGCCAGCAGCCGCGGTAATACGGGGGGAGCAAGCGTTGTCCGGATTTACTGGGCGTAAAGAGCGCGTAGGTGGGTC
>DAOVPH010000035.1 GCA_030629295.1 Candidatus Latescibacterota bacterium
CCTGTTCCTATTCGCTTGACGCCCCAGGAGTCGTCCAGTTCAGCATCGAGGGCCCACACCCTGCCGTCCGGATGGACGTGCATTATATTCGGGTTGGCCCGCAATCCGGGGATAGCAGCATCAGGGACTGTCGCTGCGATGGCTGGTACAATGTGGTAAGTGTACTTGATCTCACCGCCAAACCCACGAACCAGGGCCTGCTCCGCTCGACCCGGCATCTCTTTAAACCCGATCAGCACCTTCGACTTTTCAACAGCCGCAGAGGGTGCCGAGATTATCGCAGCACTGAGCACAAATGCAACTGCCAGTATCATCAATACCCCAAAAGTGAAGATTTTCCGTCTCATTTTTCTACCTCCTTGTAGCGTAAGAAGTTTAAACGGCTTAACTAACACCCTTTGTAACAGAACCTCCTATTTCTCTCATAAACCTCACCTTCGCTGAGTATCATTTCCCCCTGGCCACCTAATTCTTAAAAAACACTCACCTCTTTTGTTCTTTAAACCACAGCCCGAGGGACAGTACTGTAACTTTTGTATAACTCTTTGTATTTCTAAATAGTTTGCGCCTGGCTTGCTATTGAAAAAAAGAATTGAATTTGACATCGCAACTGTTTTACAAAATAAAGAGCAAGTTGCAATTTGTCAAGGTTTTTTTCTCTTTTTGCTTTGGGATTGAAAAAATTTGTTGACATCCTGAAGAAAACTTCTATAATTTGAATTTGAAAATAGTTGCTCCTATCTTGATCAAGTCCTCGTCCTTCAGTTGTTTCTTTTTAGTAATCCTTTCTCCGTTCACATAGGTGCCGTTGGTGCTATCCAGGTCTTCTATCCAAAATTGGCCTTTTTCGAAGTAGAGCCTTCCATGCTGGTTAGACACACTGGCGTCTTTAACGATTATATCGTTAGATTCCGTCCTCCCAACATAAACAGGAGATAAGGAAAGTGGATAGTGCTGGCCCTCCTTTGGCGGGTTCATGGCAACCAATTTGGCCGAAACAGCCGCTCTTTCAAACAATTTCCTCCCACATTGGGTGCAGTAAATGTGGTCGTTTTTGTTTTGATGCCCACAGTTCAAACAGACAATCATGGCAAGTTCCTTTCAGATCTTTGCTCCTCTTGGGCTCTCTCTATGAGAAGCTTGATTGCCAAGTTTTCGGGATCATCCTCCAATGCCCTCTGCCATATTTCGATAGCGTCCAATAATTCTCCTTTTTTGTAATAGATCAACCCGAGCTTGTATCTCACTTTGGCGACCCTAATAGCTTCTTGTGTCGCTTTTCCTTTCGTGATTGTGGCGAATAATCGCTGCCCGCACTTGCCACAGTACCTATCCTCTCGTTCGCACTGGGCACCGCATCTTGGACATGTTGGCATAGCTCACCTCAGTGCTTTGTTAAAATTTACCATGAAATTAGGCCAAGCATTGAAAGACGAGTACTTATACCCAGTGTATCTGAAACCTGTAAAAAAGTATCTCGCTGATGCCCAGTGACTATCTGTAAGGCGTGAAACGTGAAATATAGGGCGAGTACGTTTTACGCATCACGTTTTAAGAAGGTTCTAATCCGACTGGCAGAAAGACACTGAAGGTCGATCCCTCTCCCGGACTTGACATAACAGCAATGTTTCCCTTGTGCTTCTCAATGATGCCTCGACATATTGTCAGCCCCAGCCCCGTTCCCTTGCCCTCGCTTTTTGTGCTGAAGAAGGGCTTAAAAATGTTTTCCAACTTGTCCTCTGGAATGCCCCCTCCGCTGTCGGAGATTTCAACGCAAATGAAATGCTTAACTCCCTTCGAAAGCTCCTTCCAGCTATCAAGAGGAAGAGTATGTTTGATTCCCTTGTCCGTTGAATTAAGGGAGGAACCTTGTCCTTCAAATATCGACGTTCTATCAACTACTTTAGTGGTAACAGTCAACAGCCCTCCTTTAGGCATAGCATCAAAGGCATTCATCACCAGGTTCATGAAGACCTGTTGTATTTGATTAGGATCAGCGTATGTTTGGGGAAGATTTTCAGCAAAGGCAGTTTTGATTTGGATATTTTTATCCTTCACCTTGTCCAGGAATGCCAGCAGCTCTTCGAGCACGGTGTTGATCTTGGTGGGTGACATTTTGGCAACCTGCTTTCGTGATAAGAAAAGCATATTGTCAGCTAACTCTTTCAACCGCTCGGTTTGCTTCACCGCACCATTGAGCTTTTGCAGTTCCCAGTCGTCGTGTTTCCTCTTTGAGAGCAAAAGCTGGATACTCAAACAGATGACCGTCAAGGGATTCTTTATCTCGTGCACAATGCTGGCCGCAAGTTGTCCCATAGCAGCCAATCTGTTGGAATGAACCAGTTGGTTTTGCGACTCCTTTAATTCCAGATGTACCTTCTGTAATTCACTGAGCTGTTTTTCCAGCCGTCTGTTTTTCTCCTGCAATTCCCTGTAGGTTACATCGGTTTCCTTCTTGGATTCCACAAGCAATGTCTCCAATTGGCGGTAGGCAAGTTCGAGCTCGTCGAGGAGAAATTCACTCTCGGTAGCAGGGCCTGTTAGATTGCATCTATTCAACGAGGCAAGATCACCAGTTTCGCCAGAATGCCTTCCGTTTGGGATATCTTTAGGAAAAGTAGACATCAAAAACCCGCCTTTCGAGATTCCAACTGAATTAAAGTCGAGGAATCACTCTTAAGACCTCAGAACACCACGTTTCGTTTCTTTCTCAAGTTCTTGTATTTCCGAGATTGTTGAAACAATGCTTTTCAGATCCTGTTCAGCGCCTATCTGCTCAAAGATTGCTCGGGACTCGTCAAATTTAGCGCGCGCCCGATCCAGCTCCCCTTTCTCTTTCAGCATTGCACCGTATTCTCGATAGACCTCGGCCAGTCCCAGGGGGCTTTCCAATTCCTCGTTCAGCGAGATGCTATCTTTGAAGTAAAACTCCGCGCTTTCCCAATCACCCTGAAGCTTACTGGCTATACCTAACATCGTTGAGGCATCAGCGGTCCCCAGTCTGTCGCCCAACTTTTTGAAAGTCTCAACTGCCCTTACGCAAGATTCCTTTGCTTTCCTTAGTTCAAGCGTATTAAGGTAAACCTCAGCCTTGTTGAGATAGATCAGAGCCGTAAGAGCGCTATCCTTGATCTTTTTTGCTATTTTCAGAGACTTTCCATAGAACTGTTCCGAATTATGCCAGTCCTTCTCGTCACCATAAATCATTGCTAAGTTGTGGTAAACGCGGGCCAGACCTTGTAAATCTCCCACGCTTTCGTACAGGGATATGGACTCCTGGCAGTAGGATATAGCCTCATCCCGTTGCCCTTTCATATTGTACACTATGCCCAGGTTCGTGTAGATGCTGGCCATCAGCTCATTGTGTTCAGCCCTGTGGGCGATCTCCAAGGCCTGTTGGAAATGCTCCACAGCTCTTGTATATTCGCCCTTTTCGGCAAAAACTGTTCCGATATCTGTCAGCACCTGGGCAATCCCTTGTTTATGTCCCATCTCCTCATATAGTGCTTGGCTTGTCTTGAAATGGAGCATTGCGTTGTCCCAATCGCCCTGTTTCCTGTTAATCCTCCCGATTCTCCTTAGCGATGCTGCTTTCGTCTCCAGATCGTTCAGGCGTTCGCTCAGTTGGGCACAATTCTCATAGCTCTCCAACGCCCTATCCAGGTCGCCAAGGATTTCATAGGAGCTTCCGAGTTTGTACAGTAGTTCTTTTCGAAGCTTATCCTTGGCCTCTATCTGATTGGCTTTTTCTAAGGAATCCAATGCCTGTTCAAAATATGTACATGATGCTTTGGAAGCGAACAACCTGTTGGCTCTATCCCCGCTTTTGACGAGATAAGGGAAGGCGCGGTTGAAATCTTCACCCCAGTAGAAGTGATTTGCAAGCTTGTCCAGGATTACATCGAGATTGTTCTTATGCTCTGTTTCCAGGCACTGGCCGACTGCGAGGTGATATTCTCTCCGCAATTCGGCCGGTATCTCAGCGTACAGGATTTCTCTAATCTTGGTATGATTAAAAATATAGTTGTCGCCTTCGGACCTGATTATCTGGTACACCCTTTCCAAACGGTGGATCATCTTTAATAACTGGATCTTGGAAATGTTCAAGACGTTGGACAACACTGTTGAGGTAAACTTTTCCCCTTCGACCGCTGCCAACTGGAGCAATTCCCTCTGATCCTCCTCCAGCCGTTGGATCCGTCGTACGATCACATCGTATATCCTTTCAGGGATGTCCTCCTTAGTGATCTCTCTTTTGGTGTGCCATACCCCCTTGCTTTCGAAGACCACCCCTTGATCGCGCAACAGCTTCAAGACTTCAATGATAAAGAAAGGGTTTCCCTCTGTCTCCTGGTAAAGTGAATCTACAAAGTCATCTGAAAAGGTTGTGCGTCTGAAGATAGATTCGATTATTCTGGGAAGATCTTCTTTGGAGAGTCCCCCCAACTCTATCTTTTGATACAGCCCTTCCCGGCTCATCCGTTGCATCGTCTCTGCCAAAGGGGAAACCTTTTCTCCTTCGGGTGTGATCAGCTCTTCCGGCCTGTAGGTGGTGATGATCATCAGAGGGTGACTGGCAGTGCTCCGGGCTACGTAATGGAGGAGTGTTAGAGAAGCGCTGTCTGCCCAGTGGATATCATCGAGCAACAGGACAACAGGTCTTCCCTCTGAGATCAGAATCAGAAGTTGCGATATGACCTCAAACAATCGTGTCCTTGCCCCGGAAGATACCAGGGGTCTTTCGGAGTTCGGTGTTTGGCCATTGAGATCGACATTTCCCAATTCAGGTTTCTTGGTTGTACGTCCGATCGAGGCCGTGAAGCGTTGGATGACATGCGCCAATTCGGGGGCCTCATTCCGGATCAATAGTTTGATTTCCTCCCGGGTTTCGTCTGACATCCCCTTCGTGGCAGAGTCAAAACACCCACGCAGGGCATCGATGAACGGCAGATACGGCTGGGTCCCCTCTCTATATAGGCAAGCTCCGCTCAGGGCTAAGGCCCCTTTTCTGGTGGCGTACTGTAGGAACTCATCTGCCAACCTGGTCTTTCCGATTCCAGCTTCTCCGGCCAGGAAGACGGTATATCCCCGGTCTCCTTCCGGTTGGTTGAACAGCGTCTTTAGGTATTTAAGCTCCTTTTCTCTCCCTACGAGTTTGGGTTGAAAATCCCTTCCCCCAAACTTCTCACCTGCGAATTCTTCGGTTTCATCTTTGATCGGTTCAGCAGATACCTCGGCCGGCGGTTTCCTCTCTAAGATACCCCTGATATCTTCAAGCATCTCTGAGGCGGATTGATAGCGCTGGTTGGGATCTTTCGAGAGAGCTTTCAGGACTATCTTCTCCACTGAAATAGGGATAGAGGTGTTCAGGTTCCCTGGAGGGGTTGGCTTTTCCTCCAGTTGCTGATAGAGAATAGCTGCGGGTGTGGTCCCGGTGAAAGGCAATTCTCCTGTTAACATCTCATAGAGCACCACACCGAGGGAGTAGATGTCGCTTCTTTGGTCAACCCCATCTGCCAGTAGCTGCTCAGGTGCCATATATTCCACGGTTCCAAGAAGCTCGTTAGCCTTGGTTAGAGTGGTGGATCTGGCAATGCTGGCTATTCCAAAATCGAGCACCTTAGCGGTGCCGTCCGGGGCGACCATTACGTTGTCCGGCTTGATATCGCGATGCAAGATCCCTCTCCGGTGTGCTGCGTTGAGGGCCTGACAGATCTGTCTGGTCAGATCCAGTGCCCTCTCTGTCGGCAGCCGGTTCCCAGCGGACTTCTTGATGACTCTGCTGAGGACAGTGCCCTGAAGGTATTCCATTACGAAGTAAGGCACTCCGTCTTTCTCTCCCACATCGTGGATGGTCACCACATTAGGATGGTTCAGACTCGCCGCTGACCGTGCCTCCTGGTAGAACCGCTCTCTGTTCCTTTTTTCTCTTGCCAATCGTTCAGACAAGACCTTGAGAGCGACTTCTCTGTCCAGGGCCGAGTCATAAGCCTTGTAGACCTCACCCATTCCCCCCTCTCCTAACAGCCTACGAATCTGGTAATGTCCGATCTCCTTCGCGATCACTGCCTGCCTCCAAAGACAACAAGCACTTATAAAAAATTGGTGACTAGTGGACTGGTAACCGGTAACATCACCAATCAGCAATCACCAATTTTCCGCGCGGTTGTGAAACTAACCTTTGAGGTTCGCTATCTCACCTTCTACTTCCTGTGCATCCCTGTTTGCTCCCAATTTTTGGAATCTCTCCAGCGCAAAGCCCAGGATCTTTACCGCCGTTTCCTGCTCCCCTTTTTTCGCATACACTAAACCCATCTTATGATAGGTCTCAGCGCTCCCCAGAGGGTTATCACATTTCTCGGTGATCCTTAAGCTATCCAGGAATAGCTTTTCAGCAGTGGTCCAATCGCCCTTGTTGGTGAAGATAACGCCCAAGACCTGGTAGACCTCAGCCGACCCCAATTTATCTTCTATCTTGCTGAATAATCGAAGGGCTCTGTCGCAATAAGAGGCTGCCACTGACAGGTCCTGAAGTTCTACGTAAACCTCTGCCTTGTTCAAATAGGTGATTGACATAAGCGCAAAATCTCCCAGCTCTCGGGAGATAGTCAGACTTTTCTCATAGCTGTCAAGGGCGCTTGACCAATCCCTCTTGTCCGCCCAAGTCATTCCCAGATTGTGATACGCCTGGGCCAGACCCAGGTTATCCTGTGTCCTCTGGCATAAGGCAATGCAATCCTGATAGAACATAGTCGCCTTATCAAGAGCACCTCTTGTGTTGGCGATAATCCCCAGGTTATTTTTTAGATGGATGATGGTGTGGAGGTCATCTACTTTCTCACCCAGTTCCAAGGCTTCGAGGCAGCACTTCTCAGCCTTTTCATATTTTCCCGTCTCATAGAAAACCCCTCCCATATCGCTCAAAACCTCAGCAGTCCCTTTGGGAGAATCGATCTGCTGGTATATTTTCAGGCTGGTCTCAAAACAATCTATGGCAGTTTTCCACTGGCTGCGCTTGGAATTGATCCTGCCAATCCTCCTCGTCGCTGCTGCCTCCATCTCTGGGGTGTTCAGCTCCTTACTCAATTTCAGGCACGTCTCGTAGTTCTCTAATGCTTTATCAAGATCACCAAGGGCCTCGTACGTCTTCCCCAGGTTCAGCAATGTAGTTGACTGATATGCCTTATCTTGCGCAAAAATCTCGAGCTCTTTGAATGTCTTGAGCGCGAGGTTCACATAGTGTGTTGCCTGTTCGACGGGGATGTCAGGATCGAGACACCTCTCCAGGAGCCATTCCACTTTTAGCTTGGTGGAAGTATCTCTGGCCACGGGAGAGGTCTTGGCCATATCCCTCAATAGGTCTTCTATTTCCCCTAAAGAGTTTGAGTTAAACATGCCTCTCCTCTCTACAGATTAACGGTTAAGTTCCCTTGATTCCTGTTGAAAAGGTACTCACCAATGGTACTTTCGTCTCGTTTCATCGAATCCTTCCCCAGGCCGTGCGGTTTACCCCGTCAAATGATACCTGTGTGATGGAGGTAAAACCACACGGCTCAATAGTTCCATAGCAGATATCTGAAAGCTGAGCTATCATGTTCAAATCACGGTTAAGGACGCTGGTACATGCTCTCACCATTAGGCCCAGGCATAACGAGAGAAGCCGTCGATCCAGCAGATGAGGATAAGCTTATTGCCCACAAGCTTGACCTCTCCACCTATGAGTTTCCACTTTTTGTTCTTCTCGTTCCAGTGGTAGCACTGGAGGTTTTCAACGTCCTTGGGGTCGACAGTGATGGTTTTGCTCTCGACCGTCCACTTTACCGGCTTCCGAAACTTGAGGCCGGAAGGAGCAAAGACGGCTCCCAAATCCATCATCACCGTCCCTGGCTCTGGAAGAGCCATACTTATCAGTGTCTCCTTCTTCAGAGCGTTGCCGTCGATTTCCAGCTTCATAGAGATGGTGGACAGTTTGCCCAGCGCGAGCGTCAGATCTTTGCCAGGCTCGAACAGCCCCTCGACATTCGTGTCGCCTTTGATTATTATTGTTTTCGCCAAGCCCTCGGTGGGTGTATACTGTAACCAGTTGAGCCCAGCCGGTGGGGCAATTGACGGTTGTTCATGCTTCGCCTGCTCGACGGCTGTATCTGTGGGTCCAGTCACGTCGCTAAAGTCGGCACATCCGAAGAAGACCATCACTACCAGCGCCAGGCAGCCGATAGACACCCCCAGAATTGATTTTCTACTACCAAACATCGTCTTCCTCCTTTCAAGTGAGAGTTTCGAACCAAAGATTTTAGAAAGAGTTCCGAACCAAAGATTTACTTACAACATCGCTCCTTTCGGCAGACCATCACCTCCTTCGTACCGTATAGGAAGTATACTTTCCATGAACAAGTGGCTTGTTTGCTACCTGGAAATAGCAGCAAAAGTTATGCCAATCAGGAGATGAAGGACTCTTCTCTCCGCTTTCTCACTGGAGCGAGAGGAGATAGCTTCATCAGCAGAAAAAGAGACGTGGTGCATTGTCTTGAGAATATGTGGGGCGTCCCTCCCCGGAGTGGGGCATATCACCCACTTCGGGGGAAGTTCTTGTCCCGCGGGTGGCAGGGCTTCCAGGATTGGACACCGGAGCCCCTCAGCGGTCAGCCCATGAAGCCAAGATCGTATTTCTTTATTCGATACCGGAGTGTATCTCTGCTTAGATGCAGCAGTTGGGCCGCCCTAGTGGTGTTCCATCTTGTCGCCTTCAGGGACTCTTCGATAAGTCTCTTCTCCACGGCCTCGATCGAAATCCCACCGGGAGGAAAAGCCACCCTCACATCGCCCGTGACTGTGATCTCCACTGTTGGTTTAGCTACCTGTGTCGTGTGCTCTTTTGAGCGCCAATCGATCAATAGGTCTTTAGGTTGGACGATGTCTTCGTCTCCGAGAAGAATTGCCCGTTCAATGGCGTTTTTCAGTTCCCTGACGTTTCCAGGCCAGTGGTATTGTTTCAGAATCGCTTCGCTCTCAGGTGACAGGCCGCGTATATCCCGGTCGTATTCTCGGTTATAGCGATCTATGTAATGTTCTGCGATCTGGATTACATCGTCACCTCGTTCCCGCAGCGGTGGCAGGTAAATGGAAATTACATTTAGTCGGTAGTAGAGGTCCTCCCTAAAAGAGGAGTCCTGCATCGCCTTCTCCAGGTCTCTGTTGGTGGCGGCGACGATCCTGGTGGAAACCTGGATATCTTTGGTTCCACCGAGCCGCCTGAAGGCCTGCGTTTCCAAAACGTGGAGCAGCTTCACCTGCAGCGCCTGATTTGTATGGCCCACTTCATCCAGGAAAAGCGTGCCCCCATCTGCAAGTTCAAGAAGTCCCCTCCTTTGTGTTCTGGCGTCAGTATAGGCACCTTTCTCGTGCCCGAACAATTCATCCTCCAGTAGAGTTTCCGGTATAGCCGTGCAGTTGACCTCCACGAAGGGATGATCGGATCGAGGGCTGTTGAAGTGGAGTGCCCTGGCGATCAGTTCCTTGCCGGTTCCACTTTCGCCTCGAATGAGGGTCGTAGCAGAACCCACTTTTGCTATCCTGGACACAGTGGCTAAGACGCTTTTTATTTCCGGGCTATCACCTATGATGTTATCAAATCCGCTTTTGCCCTTTACGGTGCTTGATTCGGCTGGATGACTTGCCGCTGGCTTCTCCAAGGCCCGCCCAACAGTGATCTTCAACTCATGTAAATGAAAAGGTTTGATTATGTAATCCTCTGCCCCAAGCTTCATCGCCTTTATCGCCGATGCCACAGAAGCATATCCTGTCGCCATAACAACGGGACATTCCCTGTTTAGCCTTTTCAGTTCCTCCAGAACCTCTATGCCATCCATATCGGGCAAACGGATGTCCAGCAGCACCAAATCGGGGACTGTCTCCACAAACCTTTCCAGCCCTTCCTTGCCACATGAAGCCAGGGTGACCCTGTAGCCCTCATTGGTGAAAAAGTCCTCAAGAAGGCGCCTTACTTTTTCTTCATCATCGACTATTAAGAGTGTTGCTGACATTTCTCTCTCTGAGATTTCCCGTTCTCACCCCGGCCCTGGTTTATGGAAGAGGGAGTATTTTGGACTTCCTGCGAGTCAATCAATATTGGTGTCAAAAGAATGAGCGTCGATTCCGGCCATTTGATTTCCAATAATGAAGATACAGGGTAAAATCCAACAAGATCAAGCTAAGATTCTCGAATTTTTGAATCGAACTTCACTTGTTTTTTGAAAATAATCAATATTCTTATAGATGTCAACAATTTTTTGGGCATCAACCAAAAGAAGTGTTAACTAAGCGCTTCATAAAATGAGATCTTGGAAATTCATATCAAGTCCCTGCCAGGAGATTAAATTTGGGCTTGACGTGTGGCGAGTAAAGGCGTATATTGCATTATCGGTCAAGACCCCATGTTCTACGTGGGGCATCGGAGCTTGAACTCATGAGTTTGATATTCAAGCTTTGAGCTTGCCACAAAAGGCGTGGGTGGTGGGGTGTTTTTGCGGTTAAAGCCCCCACGCTTTGCGTGGGGGCTTATTTATTTAACTATTTGTATTTGCTGATGTCGTCCATACGGTTGTTGGCACGGATGTTGCTGCTTCATGTAAAATATAGTTGCAAATGGTTGCAGAAGGAAAGCAGTCTTTCACCC
>DAOVPH010000021.1 GCA_030629295.1 Candidatus Latescibacterota bacterium
ATCCGGTGGTTCCATGTGGAAGGGCCATCGCTCAACGGATAAAAGGTACGCCGGGGATAACAGGCTGATCTCCCCCAAGAGTTCACATCGACGGGGAGGTTTGGCACCTCGATGTCGGCTCATCGCATCCTGGGGCTGGAGCAGGTCCCAAGGGTATGGCTGTTCGCCATTTAAAGTGGTACGCGAGCTGGGTTTAGAACGTCGTGAGACAGTTCGGTCCCTATCTGCCGTGGGCGTAGGATATTTGAGGGGAGCTGCCCCCAGTACGAGAGGACCGGGGTGGACGAACCTCTAGTGTACCAGTTGTTCCGCCAGGAGCAAAGGCTGGGTAGCTATGTTCGGAAGGGATAACCGCTGAAAGCATCTAAGCGGGAAGCCCCCCCCAAGACCAGATATCCCATCCGTTTATACGGATCTGAAGGCCTCCCGTAGACTACGGGTTTGATAGACCGCAAGTGTAAGCATGGTAACATGCTCAGCTGAGCGGCACTAATAGGCCGTGCGGCTTGACCAAATTAGCTTCACCTGGTGACTTGTATTGCCCGAACTCCTATTCAGTTTAGAAAATCTTTAAATATCCCGGTTACTACAGCGGAGGGGCAACACCTCTTCCCATTCCGAACAGAGCAGTTAAGCCCTCCAGCGCCAATGGTACTGCTTGGGAGACCTTGCGGGAGAGTAGGACGTAGCCGGGATTTTTTTGTGGCTGATAAACCCCACCTGTTTAACAAAGACAATTCCCAAGATCAATCTTTTTGTGCCTTTTAACCAGAGTGATCCTCTCTGAGAAAAGAAATCCGCAGTGCGAAAAAATCTTTCTCAACCGTTTATCATCTCTTTTGCTCATTGCAGCGACAATTTCCTCCCCAACTGCTCAGATTCTGTCATAGCGGAAGTTTTTAGCCCTCCCCAAATAGCTTACCAGAGCATTTCAAGGCAGTGATTTCATTTTCAGAGAGAGATTACCTCTCCAGTTTGTACCCTCAACTTCCCAGCATTGCACGATCTACAATATTTCTTATCCCAAATGTCACCTTTCCATCTCCTTTTGTGTCTCCTTTATAGAAGCGCTTCCTCTCCCAGGGGGTGAGATTGAGCACAACCGACAGTCAACTGGTCCAGTGGTGCCTTGAGGGCGACCTTGATGCCTTTGGCAGTTTGGTAAGAAAATACCAAGACGCTGTTTACGGTCTGGCCCTGAGCTATGTGAGGGATTTCGACATAGCCCAGGACCTTGCCCAAGAGACGTTCATTAAGGTTTACCTCCAGCTCTCTGTGCTCAAGGACCCCTCAAGGTTTGGGAGCTACTTGAGAACTATCGTAGCCAACCTGTCAAGAAACTATCTTGGCCGGAGGCAGCTTCATATGGTCCCAGTTGACCAACTGGACGAAAGTCAGATTTCGGCCTTTGTTCAACGCCCTGAAACCCCTTCCGAGATATACGAACAGAAAGAGCTCAAAGAACAGGTCATAGAGGTCATCGGCAGGCTTTCAGAGAAAAACCGTCAAGCTGTGGCGCTCTATTACATTGATGGACTCTCCTGCCGGGAAATCGGGGATTTTCTGGACGTCTCTGTAGCTGTCGTAAGGCAGAGGCTTCACCGGGCACGAGAGCAATTAAAAGAGGAGATGGTGGAGATGGTAAAGAAGATATTGAGCAAGGAAGCACCAAAGGAGGATTTCAGCAACAGGATTGTCGAGATTTGCAAGACGGCAATCTATCCCAGGTCAGAGGGGAAAATTGACGAAGTCATTAAGATCTGCGAGGGAGCTCGACAACTTGATCCCCAAAATCCTTTTCCTTATGCTGGTTTGGGAAATGCCTATGCGGAGAAAGGCGAATGGGACAGAGCTCTGCTGAACTTCGAGATGTTCCTTAAGCATGCTTTCAGTTACAAACATTACACACAGAAAGCGAAGCTTCCCAAAGAAGAACTCCTTTTGGAAATCCATAGACCAGCAGGCAAAGATTCTGTCTTCCTTCATAACGTGATTCAGGAGGTGCTCGAAATCGTTCAAGGAAAATTTGAGGGTATACCCGTCGTTGTGGAAAAGGATTTCTTCGAGAAGCTTCCAGCCGTTATAGGAGATCCAGTAAACCTACGTCGTGCCTTCCTCTATATCATTGAGAACGCTCTTGAAGCAGTGTGTTATCCGGATATTCACCAATGGACTTCTGCGCGGCACGGGGAAAACGCTTTCAGGAAGATAACTCTGGCTCTCTCTTTGAGAGAGAAATCTGACAATATCGCCTTCAGTTGTACAGACAACGGAGTTGGGTTGCCTCACCCCTGGGAAGAAACCAAGGAGAAGATAGAGGAGCTAGCCGATGGATTTGTCAACAGTAAACATATTGACAGGAAGACAGCTTTGGCCTTGGCAAAAAGGGCTCGTCCCCGAACTCCGGAAGAGGTCAAACGAGCTATTTTCTGCCCGGGTTTCAGCACCAAGGGAATCCACAATCGAGACCTTATTGATAATACCCCAGGCTTTGGGCTATACTTTTCCCGCTACATCGTCTGGAAGCACGGCGGGACAATCACCGTAGATGACAACACGCCCAAGGGGACAGTGTTTACAGTGAACTTGCCGATAGGGTAACAGAACATCCTCAACACTTTGTTCAAATCTTCTAATTTTTCCCTTGACAATAGCCAAGGGGAGTTGTATATTAGCGGCAATCTCAAAAACAATGTCTTACCCAGATTTTCCCCAAAGGAGGTGGGTTCAATGTGGTCGATCAGAGCTATTAAGATTAGCGTTGTAGGTGGAACCCACAAGGAAATTACTATGCCCACCCCTGTAGGAGAATTCTCGCCCGGCGCTTAAGTGAAAAATGCCAACTTCTCAAGGCCGTCAGGATTCTCCTTGCGGCCTTGTTCGTCAGAGACCGTGGGTGGGGTGGCAGACAAGCTCGCGGCCTTTTTTACATCCGTCAGACAATCAAGGCAGAAAGAACCCCATTATGCCGCTTAATGCGAGGAATTTTCCTCGAGAAAGGAGATCGACAATGGGTAAAGATTCTTCCCGTCTGTTTGTCCTGGTCTTGCTTGTCACGGTAGCGGCAATCTTATCCGTAACCACTCAGGTTTCTGGAGCGGAGAACTACGAAAAGGTTCCCTGGACAAGAAAAACGCTCCAGGCAGTGAAGGTTGTCGAGCCGCCCAAAATAGACGGCAGACTGGATGACCCCTGCTGGAAACTTGCTAAACCATCATCGGGTTTTGTAGAACTGCAACCATACGATGGAAAGTTGGCGGTAGAACAGACCATTGTGATGGCCCTCTACGACCACAAGAACCTCTACCTTGGGGTTCGCTGTCTGGACTCCCAGCCGGACGAGATACCCCGGAGACTCATCCCCAGGGACGGCAACCCCTGGCCCGAAGACTGCATTACCATCTCTTTGGACACCTTCCACGACCGGCGCACCTGCTATGTCTTTGGCGTCAACACTATGGGCTGTCAAAGAGATATGATTACCGACCGCTCTCATGGATGGTGGGGAAACTGGGCCTGGGATGGCGTCTGGAAAAGTGCAGCTCAGATTGTCGAGGATGGTTGGGAGTGCGAAGTGGCCATCCCGTTCAAAATCCTCCGCTTTTCCAGGGCAAAGGAGCAGTTCTGGGGCATAAACATCCAACGACTTCAGAAACGCCTGATGGAGGACACGGCCTGGGATCCCGTTACCTCTGATGATGCCGACGGCATTCTCGATATGTCTAAAGCTGGTGACTTAGTTGGCATCAGCGACCCCCAGAGAGGATACCACATAGACCTTATCCCCCACGTCGTCGTTCAAAATGAGAAAGAAATCTGGAAAGGAGAGACAGGGATTGACATCAAATACAGTCCCTCGTCTCACCTGTCGTTCAACGCCACCCTCAACCCCGACTTTGCCCAGGTGGAGGCCGACGAGCAGCGCATTAACCTATCGCGTTTCCCTCTCTATTTCGACGAAAGAAGGCCCTTCTTCGTGCAGGGCAAGGACCTTTTCGGGACAATGAATGTCTTCTACAGCCGCCGGATCCAGAATCCAGATGGGGGGCTAAAACTCATAGGAACCTCCGGCTCCAATAAGTATGGGTATCTATTGGCGATGGACCGAACGGCGAACGGGGAAAATCCTCTGTTTAATGTCCTCAGGCTCCAGAGAGATATTCTGAACAAGTCGACTATTGGAATAGTGGGGGTTAGCAAAACCAGAGGGACAGAGGGGAATTCAGGGGCACTGGCCTCAGATATCCGTCTCAGACCAGGTGATCATGACGAGATAAACCTCGATTTGATAAAGACCTGGAATCAAGACCGAAATCGGGACAGTTGGAGGGCCCGTGTCGCCTACAACCACAGGGCCGATCCCTGGAACCTTTACAGTCGCTACACCGGGATGGGCAAAGATTTCAATGTGGATCAGTTCGGGTTCATCAACCACGATGCCGGCATTGGCAGCCACGAAGCCAGCTGCTGGCTTCAGTACCGCTGGTATATCCACAGTCACGGCATCGATAACCTGGAGTTCTGGCAGGGAGGTTTAGCCTACAAACGCTCAGACGACAAAAAATGGGGGTGGAGTTGGGACAACATTGACATAAAACTTAACCTTACCAATCAGGCCTGGGCTGAGTTCTGGCATGAAACCTGGCTCGCCCGCTACCAAGGGAAAGGGTATCGGGGGCAAAATTATAATCTGACTATCAAGCTCCCACCCGCGTGGAGAGTTACTGCCAAGATCAGATGTCTCTATGCAGACCAGATAGATTGGTCAGACCCCGGCCTCTATTTTGGTAAGGTCAAGAAGATCCGTACGAATCTCACCTTCCGAGCCACCAACAGTCTGGGTTTTGAGGGCTACTTCGACATTGCCCGGAAATACTTCCGGAAGACCAGAACCGATAAGGTCGGGTGGTTCAGGACAACCTACACGCCCACCAGGCACTTCTTTGTGCGGAATTTCATCCAGGCAGATGCTCAGACTCAGGTGTTGCAGGCGAATTTCCTGCTTGCCTACCAGTACGATCCGCTTTCCTGGATTTACTTAGCCTATAACAACAGCTTAGACACTGAAGACAAGTGGAAATCACCAGATCGGTGGCGTTCTACCGACCAGATCGTCATCCTCAAGGTGACCAAGCTGCTGAGCTGATAATGCCTGCGGGCTTTGCGAGATGCGACACTATTGGTTTCACTTGTGGAGTAATGATCATTAGCCGCGGCACATTTAACAAGAAAACAGTAGTAAAGCTATACGATAGGGAAACCTGATGAACGTTCTGTTGATCTATCCTGAGTTTCCAGATACATTCTGGAGTTTCAAGCACGCACTTAAATTCGTACGAAAAAAAGCAGCCTCACCACCACTGGGGCTCTTGACAGTTGCCGCGATGCTGCCGCCAGACTGGACAAAACGCTTAGTCGACCTCAATGTGAAAAAGCTCACGGAGAAAGACCTGGCGTGGGCTGATTATGCTTTTATCAGCGGTATGGTTGTGCAAAGAGAGCCAGCACGTCAGATCATTGCCCAGTGCAAAGAGATGGGCGTTAAGATCGTCGCCGGAGGACCGCTCTTCGCGAGTGAGCACGAACAGTTTGAGGAGGTCGATCATTTCGTGCTCAATGAAGCCGAGTTGACTCTCCCGCCCTTTTTGGCGGATCTGGAGGAGGGGCGTGCCAGGCGAGTCTATACGACGTCTGACTTTCCTGACCTCCAGAAGACTCCGGTTCCTCTGTGGAAGTTAGCCGATATGAGACGGTACGCCTCGATGAGCATCCAGTTCTCCCGGGGCTGTCCTTACAATTGCGAGTTCTGCAACGTGACGGCGTTGTTTGGTCACCGGCCACGCACCAAGATCGCCGAACAGATCATCGCCGAGTTGGACGGTCTCTATAACCTGGGGTGGCGTGGGGACGTCTTCTTCGTGGATGACAACCTGATTGGGAATAAGAGAGGTCTCAAGACCGAGCTGTTGCCCGCGCTAAAAGAATGGCATAAAGACAAAGAGAAGATGTCATTTAGTACTGAAGTCTCTATCAATCTGGCCGACGACGAGCAATTGATGAAGATGATGGTTGAGGCGGGATTTAATACGGTCTTTATCGGGATTGAGACGCCGGATGAGGATAGCCTGATTGAATGCAGTAAAACTCAGAACAGGAACCGTGACCTGATCGGAGACGTGAAACGTATTCAGCGAGCTGGGCTGCAAGTACAGGGAGGCTTCATCGTCGGCTTTGACAATGATACGCCCTCCATTTTCCAGCGACAAATTGATTTTATCCAGAAAAGCGGAATTGTGACGGCGATGGTTGGCCTACTTCAAGCTCCCATTGGAACAAGACTTTATGAACGTTTGAAGCGAGAAGATCGCCTGGTCAATCAGATGTCGGGGGATAATGTAGATGGCACAACAAACATTATACCTAAGATGAACCGTGATACGCTACAGGAGGGATACAAAAATATACTGCGACACATTTACTCACCCGAGCATTACTATCAGCGCGTCAAGACCTTCTTGCGAGAATACAAACCGCCGAAGATTAAAGACCCACTGAACTCTGGGGACATCCTGGCCTTCTGTCGTTCCATCTATTATCTGGGTATTATCGGCAAGGAGCGACTCCATTATTGGAAGCTCCTGTTATGGACACATTTTCGCACCCCCCGATTGTTCCCACTGGCCGTTACACTTGCGATTCACGGCCACCATTTCCGCAAAATCTGCGAACAACACATCGTTTAACAACTGGGCAGCGCTAAACCAATAGCCCCTGAAAAGAAGGAAATAATTTAAGGGGGAGGTTCCTTATTAACCAATGGTGCTATTTTGGCAGCAGCCCTTGTGAAATAAAGGATTGCAGGCACATATTTGTAGGGGCAGACCTATGTGTCTGCCCAGATTTGGGCGCACACACAGGTGCGCCCCTACTTTTGTTTTGAAATAGCGATCTTCAAGATAGCGGTTTCACATAGTGGATCTGGCGGGCTACTTCCCTGAAGCCCATCCGGGGATAAAATCTCTGCCCAATGGGGTTCTGTTCCAGGGCCTCAATCTTAGCATATTTCATCTCTGCGTGTTTGAGGTAGTCTATCGCCTGTTGCAAGAGTCTCTTTCCCAGACCCTTACCTCGATGCCGGGCATCTACAGCCATATTGGGTATCCAGCCGATTCCGGTCTGTTGGTTCGTCCGGGTGATGACATAGCCTACCACTTTCCCCTTGGCTTCGGCAACAAAAACCCCGGCGGGATTTGCATTCAAATCGTCCAATATATTTTGCTTTTTCCTCCCCTGCCAGGTCTTGCCTTCAATAGTTCCCCAGAGCCGTTCGATGTTCTGATCTATGGAGACCCCATCGAAGCTTGCCACAGTGATCTCTAAGATATGCTGTTGATCTGACTGTCTGAACTTCCTGATGGTAAGCATCTAACACCTCCAGAGCGGGGTGGATCGCAAAGTTGACAGAAAATGCTCCTGGTTTTAGTATTTGGAGACCTCGGCCAATCCTTTCTCAACCAGCTCCTCATTCAGTGCCTTCTCAGAGTCTCCCAGGTACACCTTTGCCAGCCATCTTTTCTACCTCCAGGGTCAGTAACTGCTCTTTCGGCTACCTGGCTTAACCAGTCTTACCCCTTTGGCACAGAGGGGACAGTATTTGGGCTGGTAGGTGACCACCTCCATCTGGATAAGGGAGTCCAAGGGCACGCTGAACCGGGCCTTCCCGCCGCTTCGATCCACCAGACAGCCCACACCGACGATCTTGCCGCCGTTTGCCTCTACTAAATCGATCACCTCGTGTATCGAGCCTCCGGTGGTTACCACATCTTCAACAACCAGAGTTTTCTCTCCTGGGGAGATCTCAAATCCGCGTCTGAGCGTCATCCGGCCGGCCTCTCGCTCGGTAAAGATGGTGCGCATATCCAGCGCCCGTCCCACTTCGCAGGCCACCACGATTCCCCCAATGGCCGGGGCGATTACCAGTTCAATCTTTCTGTCCTTAAATCCCTCTGCCAGTCGACCGCACAACTGTTGGGCATATTTCGGATACTGCAGGACCTTGGCACATTGAAAATAGGTAGGACTGTGAAGGCCCGAGGTAAGCAGGAAATGGCCAGAGAGAAGGGCGCCAGTCTTTTTGAATATCTCTAAAATTTCTCCTTGGGTAAGCATTTTTATTCTCCCCCTATTTTCTGTAAATGTTAATCCTTTCCCTCAGCCTTTGGGTTGCTGCTCTGGCTTTCTGGGCGAAATCTGTCCCATCCGAAGCGTAGATTATTCCCCGAGACGAGTTTATGATGGCCAGTTGGCCTTGTTTATCTGTCCCCCAGCGGACAGATGCCTCTAAATCACCGCCCTGGACACCGATGCCCGGGATAAGAAAGGGCAACCGGGGGGCAATCTGACGGATTTTCTTCAACTGCTCAGGACGGGTAGCTCCCACTACCAGTCCACAGCAGCCGCCCTTGCTCCATTGGACGACCCTCTCGGCAACATGCTCGTAAACAGGGCTGCCCTCAGAAAAAAGATACTGGAACTCCTCTGCCCCGGCATTGGAGGTGAGACAGAGGACAAAGACACACTTGTCGGGATATTCCAGAAACGGCTCTGCGGCATCGAAACCCATATAGGGATTTACTGTAACCGCATCGGCACCCAATCCCTGATAAAACGCCTGGGCATACATCCTGGCTGTATTGCCAATGTCTCCCCGTTTGGCATCCACAATAACCGGGATATGAGAGGGTATGGCCTCGATAGTCTGCTTAAGTGTCCTCCATCCCTCTGCGCCCAACGCCTCGTAGAAGGCGATATTTGGCTTGTAAGCGCACACCAAATCTGCCGTTGCCTCGATGATCTCCCGGTTAAAGTCCAAGACGGGATTGTCTGCCTTCAGTAGGTGCTTCGGCAACTTGGAAACATCTGTGTCCAGCCCAACGCACAACAGACTGTCGTTCTTCTTACTGGCTGCTAAAAGCTGTTCAATGAATTTCATCTTGTGTTCCTTTAGTCTCTTGGCCACAAAGACACTAAGATACCAAGACTGAATAATCCTTTGTGTCTTTGCCTGCCCCGTAGAGAAGAACGACCGTATCGGGGTGCCTTAGTGGCTAAATAGTTACCTCCTTCCTACATCATCTCCACCGGGTCAACATCTAAGATCGTCCTTACTCCCCTTTTCCCCTTCAATCTGTGGTTGCACTGCTGAACGAGTTCCCGAAGGGTCTTGGATGATTTGCCCCTGAGGAGGATTTGCCAGCGGAAGGCACTTTTTACTTTTCCCCGATAAGCCTCGGAGGGACCCAGAATCTGTATTCTCTTAGAGGCAACTTCCCGCAGAAACTGGGCGTAATCCTGAGCCACAGAGACTACATCCTCTGAGACTTTGCCCTGAAATATTACACTAATTAACCTGCCCCAGGGCGGATAGTTCAACTCTTTTCGGTCGGCAAGTTCTCGGCGGGCAAATCCATCAAAATCGTGATTCTTAAAGTACCTAATAGCCCAATTCCCCGAAGAGTATGTCTGCACGACTACCTCTCCCCCTGTTAGTCCGGAAGTCAATTGAGTCAGCAGGTGGAAGGTCTTCTCGGCGGCCCGAAAATCGGACAGGTTCAGGCAACTGTCAGCCAGCACAACCGCTAACAGGCTCACCTTAGGGAAATACATCCCCTTAGCGATCATCTGAGTACCCAGGAGGATATCCGCCCGGTTGTCCTGAGCAAACTGCAGCAACCGCCGGTAGGAATCTTTTCGCTTCGTTGTATCCAGGTCCACTCTGAGCACCTTCGTCCCAGGGAAGAGAGAGTGGAGAGTTTTTTCTACCTGTTCGGTGCCGATCCCTCCTAAGCGGATATCATAGCCCTGACACTGGGGACAGGCACTGGGGGCTTTTTGGTTAAATCCGCAGTAATGGCACACCATCTGGTGCTCCTCCCGATGGTAGGTGAGACTCACCTGGCAGTTCTGGCAGTGGGGAACAAAGCCGCATTGGCTGCACTGAAGGTAAGTGGCGTAGCCCCGGCGGTTCTGAAACAGCACCGCCTGTTTGCCCTGTTGAAGAGAGGTATTCAACTTTTCGCAAAGCAAGGGAGACAAAATTGTTCTCTTTTTTACTTTCGTCGAGCGCAGGCCTCGGATGTCGACAATTGTGACTTTGGGCAGAGGGCTGTTGGCCTCTCGGGGAAGGCAACAGAGGGAAAACTTGCCTGTGGAAGCATTGTGATAGGACTCCAGAGAAGGAGCCGCCGAACCGAGCAAAACCACCGCCTCAGCCATCTTTGCCCGCACAATCGCCACATCCCGGGCGTGATATCGCGGACTGGACTCACATTTGTAGGAGGGATCTTGCTCTTCGTCCACTACAATCAGTCCCAAATCTCTCACCGGAGCAAACACCGCCGAACGAGGGCCTATTACCACCCGTTTTCTGCCTTCTCTAACCTGCCGCCACAGCCTGTACCTCTCCGCATCCGAGAACCGACTATGAAGCACCGCTGTCTGCTGTCCCAAAGTCGTCCGGAGATGCTCAAACAGCCTGGCGCTCGAAAATATCTCCGGAACCAGTATAATAACGCCCTTTCCCTCTCGGAGCACAGCAGAGATTGCCTGCAGGTAAAGGGGCGTTCTATCTGCACCAGGAGAGCTTTGTAAGAGGATTGTCTGATAGCGACCCCCAGCCAGAACCTGTTCAATCTGCTGGGACGTTTTTAACTGAGTCGGGGATAGATCCAGTTCCCCAACCGTCTGACCATCTTTTTCGCTGGAGAAGGAGGCTTCAGGTTCCTCAAAGCAGAGCTCTACCAGACCTTTTTTCTCCAGTCCCTTTACTACATCGGCTTCTACACCCCACTTTCTTTTTAAATGAAGGGCAACCAGCTGGCCTCCATTTTCTCCAAGGATTTCCAACAGGTGAGCCTGGCGAGGGGCTTTTTTCTTTAGACCTTCGATTTGCTGTTTTAGCTTTGCCGGATCGTTTTCGGTCAGTCGCACCACCCGTTCTTCTCTGGCCCTTATCGCCACGTAGCCCATCTGTTCCAGATCGTAGATAGCGGCATAGAGGGCTTCCTTTCCCAGTTCCTTCTCCAATCCCGAAAGGCTTCTGGTCCCCTTCTGGAGAAGAGACTCCAGCACTGCCTGGTGTTTTTTTCTCTCGATTGTTTCAGGCAAAGGATGTTGCAGCTTCGGTTCTCTCAGTATGAGGTACTCGCTGCCCCCGAAATGGATACCAGAGGGCAGGGCGGTGTTCAGTACCTCTCCCCAACTCGACAGGTAGTATTCTGCCACCCAGCGGGTGAGTCGGAGCATCTGCGGGTCAAAGGCAGGATAGGGGTCGAGGACATCTGAAATCGGCTTAAGCTCGGAGAGTTCAGTCTCTTGGCTTAGGTCTGTCACAAACCCGGTCAGCAGGCGTCTTCCCAGGGGCGCCCAGACCCGGCTGCCCCTTTGGACCAGTTGGCTTAACATCTCAGGAATTATGTAACTGAAGTACTTCTCGGTGGGAAGAGGGAAGACAACCTGGGCGATTTTCTCTTGCATCTGTTCTCTCTGCCGTTTTTACACCTTGGGCTCAGGCTCATTTGGTTTAGACGTCTTCATAAGGTAAGATCTTGAAATTTAGGCCCTATCCGTTCACGGGAAACCCAACTCAATCGTCCTTCTCAGGCAAAACCCCTGATATTCCAAACTCTTCTTTGACTTCGGCAAACATTTTTACTGCAAAATCAAGATCTTCCAGGGAGTGAGCAGCGGAAATCTGCGTCCGGATTCTTGCCGTTCCCTTGGGAACCACAGGATAGAAGAAGCCGATAACATATACTCCTTTTTCAAGGAGCCTGGAGGCCATCTTTTGTGCCAGCACTGCATCACCAAGCATGATCGGTACGATAGGATGGGAACCGGGATTAATGGCGAACCCCTTTTCCGATATTCTTTCTCTGAAGTAGCAGGTATTTTCTTCGAGCTTATCCCGCAGAGTCGTTGATGACGAGATCATATCAAGGGCTTTTAGGGATGCGCATACGATGCTGGGAGCGAGGGTATTGGAAAAAAGATAGGGCCGTGAACGCTGACGCAGCACGTCAATGATTTCTTTCCTACCGCTGGTATAGCCGCCGCTAGCTCCGCCGAGTGCCTTTCCAAGTGTACCGGTAATTATATCTACCCGGTTCAGTACACC
>DAOVPH010000066.1 GCA_030629295.1 Candidatus Latescibacterota bacterium
TGCTTACGATCTAAATAACGACGGCAGAATCTGGCCAGAGGACTTCTCCGAGTTTGTAAGGTTATTCGGCACAACCTATTGAGTTGCCTCTGCTCTTTTGCCTTAACAGAGAGATTTGGCTATCCAGGGCTTGTAATTTTCGACACTTTGAACCAGAAAAATCGCCCGAAGATATTAGCTGCTTTGGGCGCTTTTCATTTTACACACTCTTTTTGCCGCCATAGGAGAGATCTAAATCCTACTCGGAACAGTGGAGCCACGGGCGTTCACCGAAACTATGTTTGTCATAAACCCGTAAACGGGTAACTCCAAATCGGACAGTTTTCTTTATCAGTAAACGCTGGTCCTTACTTATAGCCCACCTCTCACTTCCGTAGCTTGTTCAATCCCGCTTCAATCCTGTCCATTGCCTGTTCGATGTTCTCCATTGAGGTGGCGTAGGAGAGCCTGATATGGTTGTCGGCCCCGAAGCCAGCACCCGGCACACAGGCCACCTTTTGTTCCTCCAAAAGAAAATCGCAAAGCGACACGGAGCCGTCTATTCTGGTATCCCCTCCCGAAGTACCATAGAAGACAGAAAAATCCGGAAATACATAGAATGCCCCTTGAGGCACCGGGCAGGAGATGCCTAGGATAGAATTTAACCGCTGTACTATGTATTTCCTTCTCTCATCAAAAGCCTTCCTCATTCTCTCCACGCTATCTTGAGGGCCGGTGAGGGCTTCCAAAGCCGCTGCCTGGGCAATGGAACAGGGGTTGGATGTCTGCTGGCTCTGAATCTTTCCCATCGCCTGGATAATCTCCCGCGGGCCAGCCGCATAGCCTATCCGCCAGCCGGTCATCGCATAGGACTTGGAAACCCCGTTTATCACTATCGTTTGCCCCTGCATACCCTCCTGAACAGCAATACTGTGATGTGCTGTGCCGTCGTAGATAATCTTCTCGTAGATCTCATCGGAGAGCACAAATATCCCCGCTTCCAGTGCTACTCTCGCCAACTCCTTAAGCTCTTCCTCGCTGTAGACAACACCGCTGGGATTAGAAGGACTGTTCAGCATGAACAGCTTGGTTCGAGTCGTTATGGCTTTTCTCAACTGCCCGGGAGTAATTTTCAAGCCGTTCTCCTTCTCGGCCTCCAGAATGACCGGGGTCCCGCCTGTCAGTTTCACCTGCTCAGGATAGCTAACCCAGTAGGGGGCGGGGATAACCACCTCATCTCCTTCTCCCACTAACGCCATAATCGCCAGAGAAATCGAGTGCTTTCCGCCGCAGCTAACTATCACCTGCGAAGGTTCGTACAATAGGCCGTTCTCTTTTTTGAGTTTCTCGCAGATGGCCTCTCTCAGTTCAGGGGTGCCCACGGCGGGTGTATATTTAGTAAACCCGCGGTTAATCGCCTGAATTGCTGCCTCTCTGATGTTCTCCGGAGTGTCAAAGTCCGGTTCCCCAGCGCTTAAAGCGATCACATCAATTCCGGCCTTCTTCATTGCCTTGGCCTTGGCGGTTATTGCCAAAGTGACCGAAGGCTGAATACGCTGGATGTTTGTTGAGATGGATATCTTCATTTTGTTTTTCCCTCTGCTTAGATGAGATAACAGCTTACCACGGAATCTCACGGAATTACCCAGCGCGGCAAAGCCGCAATCAAAAAACGACCACGAATTACACAAATTTCACCAATTGTATCGAGGCTGACGGGAATCCTTTCCCGTCGGCACTGTGAAGGAAAGGATTCCTTCACACCTCATACCAGTGTGTGGGCATCTGCTGGATTCTTCAGTTTGCCTCTATTTTGTTATGTGGTATATTTCGCATTGATCTTCACATAGTCGTAGCTTAGATCGCAGGTGTAGACCTGGGCCCGCTGCCTGCCCTGGTTTAAATTAATAGTTATCTCTACTTCTGGAGCCGAAAGTAATCGTCTTGCCTCTCTCATAGAGAAATCAGCGCCGACTCCATTCTTGCAAACCATCAGATCGCCGATGGAGATGCTTAACTTCTCCTCTTTGACCTCAACGCCAGATGTGCCCACGGCAGCGGCAATTCTGCCCCAGTTGGGGTCCTGCCCAAAGAGCGCCGTTTTCACTAAATTGGAGTTGGCGATAGCAAAGGCAACCTGTTTTGCCTCCGGGAAACTTCTGGCCCCCTCTATTGAAATAGTGACCAACTTCGTTGCCCCCTCACCGTCTTTGGCGATCATCTTTGCCAGCTCGCCGGTCACCAAGTCTAAAGCGGCGGCGAAGCTCTCCCGGTCATTGGCGCCTTCGTTGATTTCAACGCCTCCGCTCAGGCCGTTGGCCAGGATCACCACCATATCGTTGGTGCTAGTGTCGCCGTCAATGGTAACCATATTGAAGGATTTATCCACTGAATCCCGCAACAGCCGCTGCAGAAGTCCAGATCCAATTCTGGCATCTGTGGTCAGAAAAGCCAGCATAGTGGCCATATTGGGGCAGATCATCCCGGAGCCCTTGGCTATGCCACCGATTCTGACAGTAGCATCGGACAATTCGACTTCTACGGCTACTTTTTTGGTAATGGTGTCCGTTGTTAGAATGGCCTCGGCAGCTCCGTTGTCGTTATCTCCAAGTAACGAGGCAAGTTCAGGGATTCCTTTCTCAATCCGTCTCATAGGAAGATAACGGCCGATGACCCCGGTGGAAGCGACCACCACCATCTCTACCGCGATGTTCAATTCCTGGGCAATTAACTGTGCCATCCGAAGGGCATCTTCTCTGCCCCGTTCTCCGGTGCAGGCATTGGCATAACCGGAGTTGCAGACGATCGCCTGGGCCTTCCCGTCGGCCAAATGTCTTTGAGTGAGCCAAAGAGGCGCTGCCTTGAATTGATTGGCAGTGTAGACAGCCGCCGCAGTGGCCGGCACTTTAGAACAGATCAACGCCAGATCCCTCTTCCGATCCTTAATCCCACAACTCACCCCGGCGGCCCTAAAGCCCCGGGGTGATGTGACTGAACCCGAAATAGCTTGTATTCCCAACCTGCTTCCTCCTTCCCAAATAGTAGTGAACAGATGCATAGGGTTGCTTCCTGAATTAGATTAAAATATACAATTGGCAGAGTCAGAAGTCAACACCAATGTGGAAGTCTCCCTCAAAATAGCTTGACATTAGCCCTTGCACTGGTTATTTTGGTAGTATTCTAACAGATTCTTGAAACCTGAGCAGCCCAAGAGGCCAAGATAGCGAGGATAAAAATGCCAGAGCACACAGCAGCACGGGACTTAGAGACGGTAGAAAAGCTAAAAGAGGCACAGCAGAGAATCGTACAGGAGATTGCCAAGGTTATCGTAGGGCAGCAGGAGATTGTGGAACAGCTTCTCATCGCCCTGCTTTCAGGAGGGCATTGCCTGTTGATAGGAGTGCCTGGTTTGGCTAAAACTCTGCTTATAAGCACACTGGCAAGAGTTTTGGACCTTAAATTCAGCCGGATACAGTTTACCCCCGACCTGATGCCCTCGGACATCACCGGCACCGAGGTCATCGAGGAGGATGTCTCCACCGGACGAAAAGTGTTCAAGTTCGTGAAAGGTCCGGTGTTTGCCAACATCGTCCTGGCCGACGAGATAAATCGGACTCCGCCGAAGACTCAGGCGGCGCTGCTTCAGGCAATGCAGGAGCATGAAGTTACCGTATCAGGACAAACATTTAAATTGGATGAACCGTTCTTCGTATTAGCTACCCAGAACCCTATCGAACAGGAAGGAACCTATCCCTTGCCCGAGGCGCAACTGGACAGATTTATGTTTAACTTGTGGATTGACTATCCCAGCGCCGAGGAAGAGAAAAAGATCGTTGACTGCACTACCAGTGCCTACAGCCAGGAGACCCGCGAGGTTTTGGACGCTAAAGAAATCGTCCAACTGCAGAGGCTTGTGCGCAAGGTTCCGGTCTCCGACTATGTTATCGCCTCTGCGGTGGATTTGGTCCGGAAGACCCGTCCTAATGAAAATGGTGTCCCCCCCTACATCCGAGAGTGGATTGACTGGGGAGCAGGACCTCGTGCCTCGCAGTATCTCATCTTGGGGGCCAAAACCCGAGCTGTCTTAGACGGAAGGCCTACCCCGGCTGTTGAGGATGTGAGGATAGTGGCCATGCCTGTGCTGCGTCATCGCATTGTGACCAACTTCAACGCCGAGGCCGAAGGGGTTGACACCGCCCAGATCATCCAGCGGCTGCTTAAGGAAACAGGTGGATAAAATGCCTGACTACCGCCGTTATCTTAATCCCCAGATAGTCTCCAAACTCTCCCGAATGGATATCGTCGCCCGACTGGTGGTTGAGGGATTCATCACCGGACTTCACAGAAGTCCCTACCACGGGTTTTCGGTGGAATTCACCGAGGACCGGCGGTATATGCCCGGCGACCCGGTGCGACATATCGACTGGAAGGCCTACGGGAAGTCCGAACGCCTCTATGTGAAACAGTTTGCCGCAGAAACCAACCTGAAGGCCTATATTCTGCTGGATGCAAGCGCCTCAATGGGATTTTCCTCCGGGCAGGTGTCAAAGTTCCGCTACGGTTGCTGCTTAGCGGCAGCATTAGCCTACTTGATGATAAAACAGAGAGATGCCGTAGGCTTAGTGGTTTTCGATAACCAGATCCGCAGCTATATCCCCCCTCGATCAGTGGGAAGCCACCTTTCTACTATCTTGAAAGAGTTGGATAATACCCAGACCTCTTCTGGAACACAGGTAAAGGCGGTTTTCCACCAGCTTGCCGAGAGGATAAAACGCCGGGGATTGATCATCGTCATCTCCGACCTTTTAGATGATCCTGACCAGATTTTACTGGGACTAAGACATTTTCGTCATCGCAAGCACGAGGTGATCGTCTTCCATGTGCTGGATCCAAGGGAGAGAGACTTCGATTTTGAGGCTGAGTCGACATTTGTGGATATGGAGACTGGTCAGGAGGTGATCACCCAGCCCTGGCATATCCGGAGTCACTACCACACCCTGATGTCTGACCTAATAGAGAAATACCGCCGGGATTGTCGCGACAGCCTGATCGACTATGCGCTCGTGGACAGCTCCGAGGAATTCGACACCGCCCTGTTCAGATATCTGGCAAAGCGAAAAAAGCTTGGTTAACTTCTATAATGCACAACATAGCATTCCTCAACCCCGCTGTTCTTCCTGCCTTAACGGCAGCCCTGCTGCCTATTTTAATCCACCTGCTTACTCGGAGGAAACTTAAGAAGGTAGCGGTAAGTAGTGTCGTTTTCCTCCAGCAGCTTCAGAAAAAGAGGATGCGGCGGGTGAAGGTGCGGCAGTGGCTCCTGCTGGTTCTACGCACTTTGATTATTATTTTCCTTGTCCTGGCCTTCAGCCGACCCGTTCTCAGAACAACCCTACCCTTTATCGGCAGCAGCACTCCCACCACGGCGGCGATTCTCCTGGACAACTCCTACAGTATGGGATTTGAGACTCCCAGGGGCAGGCTGTTCGACTTATCCAAACAGAGGGTTTTAGAGCTAATTGGCCTTTTGAAACCGGGCGACGAGGTCGTTCTGCTGCCCTTTGCTGATCGCCCCCCGGTGGCCAAACAATGGAAAATAGGGGATGGGGAGTCGACGTTTTCCCTAATCCGCGATTTTATCCTGAACCTTCAGCTCTCCTATCGGGCTACAGATATGTCAAGCGCTTTAGAAAAGGCGTCAAAGCTCCTTAGTGGTTCAGAAAATCCCCACAAGGAGATATTTCTGTTGACAGATATGGAAGAGAACGGCTGGAGGGGCCTACAGAAAGAGAAAGTTTTTGCGGAACTTAAAGGGATTTCCCTCTATCTTCTGCCTGTTGAAGCTGCCCAGGAAGAGAATGTAAGCGTTGAGTGGGTAACCGTACCCCAGCAGATTTTGAGCGTGAAGGGACAGATCGAGTTTGAGGTTCAAGTGACCAATTACCGGAAGAGCGATGTCCGGGATTTGTTGCTCTGTTTTTATCTCGACGGCGAGCGCCTGTCCCAGGTGACTTTGAATATAAGAGCTGGCCAGACAAAACGGGCGCTGTTCCAGGTGGTCCCAGAGAAAACCGGGGTGCTCTCCGGCTATGTGGAGATAGAACCGGACAGACTCTCAGTTGACAACCGCAGGTATTTCTCGGTTTCCATTCCTGTAAGGGTGAAGGTGCTGTTAGTGGGGAACAAGGAGGCTGACACCTACTTTCTCAGCCGAGCCCTTAATCCCTCCGATTCAAAAGATGCTTTTATGCAAGCTACCTCCACCACTGGGGAGAAGATTTCTCTGCAGCAGCTCGAAGAGAACGATGTTATCATCCTGGCCAATGTCCGGCATCTGAACCAGTGGCAGGTAGAACAGCTTCAGGCCAGTGTGAATCAGGGCAAGGGTCTGCTGATCTGCTTGGGCCCACAAGTGGACAAGGAGTTCTACAACCAACAGTTTCTTCCTCGATTCTCCCAGATCAGATTGGGCGAGCGCCTGGGCATCACTGGCGGGAAGAGTTCATATTATTCCTTTGGCAAAATCGATTTTTCTCACCCTGTTCTGAAAGAACTACTGCAGAAAGAGCGGATAGATTCTCCCCGATTTTACTCCATTTATCAAATGGTTTCCTCTCCTCAGGTGGAACCGATTGTTTGGTACAACCAAGGTAGTCCGGCCTTATGCGAGTCTAAACTGGGCAAAGGCAGGATTATTCTATTTACCAGTGCAGTTGACCTGGAATGGACGGATTTGCCTGTGAAGGGGATATTTGCCCCTCTTTTCTATCGCATTGTTCAATATTTGGCAACTACTCTTCCGGAAGAGCTGCAGCGGATAGGAGAGCCTATCGAAAGGACATTCGGAGAATTAGAAAGCCCAGTAGAATGGCAGGATCCGAGGGGAAATCGGGTGACCCTGTTTCCAGTACCATGGCCGGGGGGAATGAGATGGCGTCTGAGCGAGGTTGAGGTTCCCGGCATCTGGAGACTCTTCAGTCAGAACAGAGAGGTGGAACAGATAGCAGTGAATGTGGATACCAGGGAGTCGGCACCGCAAAAGATAACCGAAAGGCAGATCAAGACGCTTTTGGGAGATGTTGCCTTCAGAGTGATCCCAGAGGGGAGAAATTTGAAAAAGGAGGTTGAGCGATCCAGATTCGGGAGAGAGATTTGGAGAGAGTGCCTGCTGCTGGCCCTGATTCTGCTGGCAGCAGAGATGGTAGTTGCTTATACCACCACGGCCGACAGGAAGTAAACCCGAAAAAAGAGAGGCGTAGAACTATTTGACCTCTTTATTAGCCAATGGTGCTATTTTGCAACAGCTTTGGGAGATAAAGGAACATAGGCATATTTTTGTAGGGGCAGGCCTCCGTGCCTGCCCTGAGCCTGATATTGATTGGCCAACCACGGAGGGTTGCCCCTACAGAAGCCCCGTACCAACGCTAATTTCGCAAGATTGTTACCCATCAGGCAAACAGCACCATAGGTTATTATGCCTCTAATCCGGGACCCCAACAGTGAGAATTTCTCCTTGACTTTTAGAGGCTCTTCAGACTATATTTTGTTGCACTTGGGCAGAAGGGTTGTTATGTTCATAACATCAGGTAAATAAAGAAGCTTCTGAATGAGAGAATAAATCGTCCTCGTTACAGACGGAAGAATCCATAAATCGTAGATGCCAGGTGGACAATATGGTAATGAGAAGAAGTAGAGTTCTGGAGAAACTGCGTTCTGGAAAGGTAGCAAGCTGTGTGAAGCTGAATCTCCTAGATCCCAGAGTCTCAGAGATTGCCTCTATAATTGGGTTTGATTCTGTGTGGGTTGATATGGAACATGTGCCAACAGATTGGGGAACGGTGGAAAATCAGGTAAGGGCAGCCAAGATTTACGATGCAGATGTTATGGTAAGAGTAGCAAAGGGGTCATACAGCGATTATATAAGACCCCTTGAACTTGATGCCGCGGGCATAATGATCCCCCACATAATGAGCTATGAAGAGGCAAAATCTATTGTGAAGATGACGCGGTTTCATCCTATAGGCAGGCGCCCTCTTGATGGAGGAAATGCAGATGGTGACTATTGTATGATAGATACTGTTGAGTACATAAAGCAGGCAAACAGGGAAAGATTTGTTTGTCTTCAAATAGAAGATCCTGAGCCTCTTGCTGACCTTGAAAAGATTGCAGGACTTGAGGGAATAGATATTATCTTCTTTGGACCAGGAGATTTCTCTCAAGGAATTGGCTCACCAGGAGATTGGCTTAATCCCAGGATATCAGACACCCGGAAACGAATTGCTGAAGTATGTCAACAGCACGGCAAGTTTGCCGGTACTGTTGGTGGACCAGACAATTTCAAGGAACTTGTAGACATGGGTTACCAGTATATAAGTGTCGGAGCTGATGTTGTTGGGATTGCTGAGTATTTTAAGAGTATTGTTAAA
>DAOVPH010000057.1 GCA_030629295.1 Candidatus Latescibacterota bacterium
AGTCATCCAACAAAGACTCGGCGAAGGCAGAGGCCCATAGTCCCACTGAAGAGGGCATAGCCCGCTGGGTGTGGGTGCGACCTGGCATAGGCACATCTTTATTTTGATCAGCGAACTTCAACAAGGTCTGAGCCAATACCAGGACTTTCTCCTGAACTGCCAAAAGTCTCTCCCGGGTATAGATGCGGATATCTACCAGCACCTGGTCGTTACGGGAGCGGCCGGTGTGAATCTTTTTGCCCAGTTCGCCCAGCTTCTGGGTGAGGGCATTCTCCACTGCAGTATGCACATCCTCATCTTCCGGTCTGATCTCGAATTCTCCTTTTTCAGCCTGAGAGAGAATCTCAAGCAAGCATTTCTTGAGCTTACTGAATTCCTCTACAGTGAAAATGCGAATAGTGGAGAGCATTTTGGCGTGGGCAATACTGCCCAACACATCCGCCCTGATGAGCTTCCTGTCCAGCAGATAGTCATCTCCCACCGTGAACCGTTCCATCTGCTGATCCAACTGGTAGCCTTTCTCCCACAGCTTGGTCATAGGTATTTTACCCTTCCTTTTTTAGCCAGTACCCGATAGGGCAAGGCCCGGATATGGGCGGCATCCCGGCACATCCGCTGATCGAAACCTCCCGCTTTGATAGAGCGGATCTCAGGAGCGAACAAGCCAGTTGGAGAACTACGTCCGAGAATCTCCATATTGCCCTTATAAAGTTTAACCTTGTACTCACCATTAATTGGCTTCTGGCTCCGGGCGATAAAGGCCTCCAATTCATAGCGGAGAGGATGGAAGGCCTCGCCGTGGTACATCATATAGGCCCATTGCTGGTCGATGGCTTTTTTGAACATAATTTCCTCTTTAGTCAGACAGAACTGCTCTAAGTCCCGGTGCAGGGCGAGGATGATCTTAGCCGCCGGGGCCTCATAGATCTCCCTGGACTTCAGGTCCATAATACCATCCTCGAACATATCTATGCGACCGATGCCGTTTTCTCCGCCGATCACATTCAATTGGAGGATAAGCTCTGCAAGTGGCATCTGTTTCCCGTTCAAGCTGACCGGGATACCCTCTGCGAACTCTATTTCAACGGCGGAAGGTTTGTCTTTAGCCTTCTCGGGTACCACCAGCCACATCCAGATATCCTCGGGCAGTTCCTGATTAAGATCGATGGCTCCACTGGCGATGGAGCGGCACCACATAGTCTTGTCGTCGCCGCCGGTCAGGGTTTCTGTCACCGGTACACCCCAGGCCTTGCACAGCAGTTCTTCCTCCCCTCGAGTCAGATCGAAATCTCGTACCGGCACCAAAACCTCCAGCCCAGGAGCGAACAGAGTGAAGACATTGTGCATTCGGTACTGGTCGTTGCCCTTGCCGCTGCTCCCTTCAATCAAGGCATCGCAGCCCAGTTCCACCGCTCTCTCGGCCACCTTGCGGGCGATGAGCTGCCTGGTCATCGAAGTGGAAACCGGGTAGCCCTCGTAGTCGGAATTGGCCTTTATAGCCATGCTTACCCATTGGCTGGCAAACTCCTCTTTCACATCAACAAAAATGGGCTCAATCCCCAGAGCCCTGGCGTGAAGTTTGCTCTGCTCTATCTCTTCGTCACCCTGTCCGATATCCACAGTAATAGGAACGATTTCTTTGGCCTTATATTTTCTCCGCAGAAGCTCGATGCTCAGGCTGGAATCAAGACCTCCGGAAAAAGCGGCAGCCACTATATTCACTGGTGGTGTCTGAATCGCCTCAATCTTTTTTTCTATCTCTGCCGCAGTCATTTTTCCTCCTCTTAGTTTCGAAGTTAAAGATCTTATGTTTATTGTTCCATAGTATCCTGATTTTGACTATAATCTAACTTTCATCGTCTGCTTTGTCAATAAGAAAAGATAGCCCTAAGATAAGCTATTTTTTTCTTGACAAAATAGAATTTTCCTCTTACCTTTAAACAATTGTGGCGGTGTAGCTCAGTTGGTTAGAGCAGAGGAATCATAATCCTCGTGTCGGGGGTTCGAGTCCCTCCACCGCTACTAATCTCAGAAGTATGTCCACCAAAGGAAAAAACAGACTGTTACCCTCGACCTTTCTAACCTAATGGAAGGGTCTTTTTGTTTCCAGGGAAAAGATGAACTTGGCCAATGAGGTTTTTCATTTCATCTGCCAGCAAGAGATGTTCATAGCTGGAGACAAGGTGGTAGTAGCGGTCTCTGGCGGACCGGACTCTGTGGCCCTGCTGGATGTGTTGCTTCAACTTAAAGACCAATTAGGGATAGAGCTTCATGTGGCCCACTTAAACCACCGGCTCCGGGGGACTCAGTCAGATGCAGATGCCGAATTTGTGCGCCAGTTGGTCTCGAGGTTAGGCCTTGCTGCCACTGTAGAGGGACGCGATGTGCCAGAGTTTATCCGCAAACAGGGACTTTCCCAGGAAGAAGGAGCCAGAGAGGTCAGATACCAGTTCTTGCAGGAAGTTGCTAAAGGAGTAGGAGCAACCAAGATCGCCACTGCTCACAATTTAGACGACCAGGCTGAAACCGTCCTCTTTCGCTTACTTCGAGGGGCAGGCAGAAGAGGGCTGTCAGGTATTCCCTCGGTACGGGATGGGCTTTTCGTCAGGCCACTTCTGGGGACATCCCGCAAACAGATAGAAGAATACTTGACTCAACGCGGCCTGAGCTTTCGATGCGATTCCTCAAACGCCGACCTCTCTTATACACGCAATAGAATCAGACACCAACTTCTGCCTCTGCTTAGAAAAAACTACAATCCAGATATCGTGACCACGTTGGCTCGAACCGCTGAGATACTCCGAGATGAAGATGAATTCTTGGAAGAGCAAACTTCCCAAGTTCACGCTTTAAGCGTTAAGCAGAAAACTAACAGAAAAATAATACTTGATATTAACAGGCTTTCAGATTATCATATATGTCTGAGACGTAGGGTGCTCAGGAATATCCTTCAACAACTGCTGGGAAAGGAAGGTTATCCTGAATTCGGTCAAGTAGAACAGCTTGTCCAACTGGCCGGCTCGGAGTCTGGGTGGATTCAAATTGCCTCTGAGTTCAGGGCACAACGGTACGGCAATTTACTGATTATGAAAAGGGGCAAAGTCCCTCCCTTTCAAAAAAAAGTGGGGATTCCAGCAGAGACAAAGATTCCCGAGTTAAACGCCCAGATCTCTACTCAAGTGCTTAAAGCAGAGCAGTTCAGAGAAGAATTCCCCCAGGTAGGGTCTCAAACTCAAACCGCCTTTCTCGACCTGGACACGATCTGCGGCGAGCTTCAGGTCCGCAACCGCCGTCCGGGAGACAGCTTCCAACCTCTGGGCCTTGAAGGCCACAAAAAGGTGAAAGACCTGCTTATCGACCGCAAGATGCCAAAAATCTTGCGAGATGAGGTTCTTATTTTAACTGACCGGGAGAAGATCGTGTGGGTAATAGGAATAGAGATTAATGCTCTCTGCAAGCTTACCCCCAAAACCCAACGGATATTGAAAGTGCAGTTCCAGACAGCCGAGACAAACTTCGCTAACAAGGTGAAAAAAGATGGCAACCAGAAGTGACAATGGGGGAAAAAGAAGGCGAAAGTCCATTCCTCCCAGACTACCAACGCAGAAAGCGGGAGGCAGAAAGCTAAGAACTCTGCTCATTTGGCTCTTCCTGCTCCTTATATCCCTTATGATTGCCCGCTATCTGGGCAACCTCTCTGCTAAGGCGACAGATATCACTTACACCGAATACCTCCAGCTGTTAAAAGATAGGCAGATTAAGGAGGCGATCATCACCGACGCCGATTTTCACGGTGTTTTGGTCGACGGAAGCAGAATTGTGGTAAATCTTGGCTCTGTAGATACAGAGATCAAAAAAGAGTGGGAGAAATACGGGGTCGAGTTCAAGTTCAAAAAGAGAACAGGATGGACGGGCTTTTTGGTGGGCTGGCTGCCCTTTATCCTTTTCTTCGGCATCTGGCTTCTCTTGATTCGGCAAATGCAGGCCGGGCCCAAAGGAGTATTCTCCTTTGGGAAAAGCAAGGCCAAGGTACTTAGCCAAGACCGGCCGAAGGTCAGTTTCAATGATGTAGCCGGGGTGGACGAAGCCAAGGAAGAGTTGTCAGAGATAATTGAATTCCTTAAAGACCCTGGCAAATTTCAGAAACTGGGGGGCAAAATCCCCAAGGGGGTTTTGCTGTTGGGCCCGCCAGGGATCGGCAAAACGCTTCTGGCCCGGGCAGTGGCCGGAGAGGCCCATGTTCCCTTCCTGAGTATAAGCGGCTCCGATTTCGTGGAGATGTTTGTAGGAGTTGGCGCCTCCAGGGTGAGAGACCTGTTTATTCAAGGCAAGAGCAATGCACCCTGTATCATATTCATCGATGAAATCGATGCCGTGGGCAGATACCGAGGGGCAGGCATCGGCGGCGGCCACGACGAAAGAGAGCAGACCTTAAATCAGCTCTTAGTGGAGATGGATGGATTTGAGTCCAACGAAGGGGTGATCATTCTGGCTGCCACTAACCGTCCGGATGTGCTGGATCCGGCTCTGCTGCGTCCCGGCAGATTCGATCGTCAGGTTATCTTAGATCGCCCTGACCTCAGGGGCAGAGAAGAAACACTTAAGGTCCACACCCAAAATATCCCCCTGGCCAAAGATGTGCGGCTAAATGTGATAGCCAAGGGAACCCCCGGGCTGACAGGAGCAGACCTGGCCAATATCGTCAATGAAGCCGCCCTCTTGGCCTCCCGCCGAGGCCATAAAAAGGTGACTATGGCCGATTTAGAAGAGGCAAAAGACAAGGTGATGATGGGAGCGGAGAGAAAAAGCCTGTTTATATCCGAAGACGAGAAAAAGCACTTAGCTTATCACGAGGGAGGACATGCCCTGATGTCAAAACTTGTCCCTGGATCAGACCCCGTCCACAAGGTGACCATCATCCCCCGAGGCAGAGCACTGGGACTCACCTACTATCTGCCTTTAGACGAAAAACATACCCATTCTAAAACTTACTGCTTAGGGGTGCTCACCCATCTTCTGGGAGGAAGGGCTGCTGAGAAGCTGGTCTTCGAGGAACTCACCACCGGTGCGGGCAACGACATCGAACAGGCAACCCAACTGGCACGAAAGATGGTCTGCGAATGGGGAATGAGCGACAAGCTGGGACCCATCACCTTTGGCAAGAAGGAAGAAGAGATATTCTTGGGACGGGAGATCGCCAGACATAGAGACTACAGCGAACAGACAGCGGTGGTTATCGACCAGGAGGTACGCAAGTTTGTAGAAGATGCAGAAAAGCTGGCAACTGAGCTGCTACAGCACAATATAGACAAGCTCCACGTCCTGGCCAAGGCATTATTGGAATATGAGGCCTTAGACGGCTCCCAAATCGATAAGCTATTAGCTGGAGAGAAATTGAGAAAACCAACCCCAAAAAGGAAGCCTGCCAAAGCAAAGAGAGCTCCACCCACAAAAAAAGAAGGTCAGGCATAAAATGGACAAGAAGAAGATTGAACTGGGAATTAAGATGGTGCTGGAAGGCATCGGGGAAGATCCTAATCGGGAGGGACTAAGAGACACTCCCCGCCGGGTGGCGGATATGTGTGAGGAGATCTTCGAGGGGCTTTCCCAACCACCCCAACGGAAGGTAAAGACTTACACTGCAGAGAATCAGGATGAGATGATTATGGTAAAGGATATCCCTTTCTACTCTATGTGTGAGCATCACCTGCTGCCTTTCTTTGGAAAGGTGCACATTGCTTATATCCCTGATAATAACCGAATTACCGGCTTCAGCAGTCTGGTGAGGATCGTAGAGGCATTCGCCAAACGACCTCAACTCCAAGAACGGATGACCACCGAAATCGCCGACTATCTGCGGGAACTACTCCAGCCAAAGGGAGTTCTGGTAGTCATAGAGGCTGAGCATATGTGTATGACAATGCGCGGGGTCAAAAAACCGGGGTCGCTTACCCTAACCTCAGCTATGCGAGGGATTATGCGACAGGAGGCAACCAGAATGGAGGCCTTCTCGATGCTCAGAAATCACCAAAGATAATTCACCTTCCCCAGTTTTAGAAAACCACAGCGGCGGCAGTCGCCATAGGAATTGTAACCGGAGCTAATATCGTTCGGGTCCACGATGTAGAGCAAATGACCAGGGTGACTCGAATGGCAGACACACTTAAGCCAAATGGATCTTTTTAGTATCGGATTCCTGCCCATCAGGGCGGTTGACATCTTAGACATCGGGGTGGTTGCCTATATTCTCTATCAGCTATTCAGGCTGATGAGGGGTACCCGCGGTGCCACCATGCTGGTGGGACTGTTCATTATAATTCTCATATCCATCATCGCCCCCTGGCTGAGAATGAGCGGACTATCGCTGCTGATTGCTCAAGTGCAAACCGTGTGGGTGATCGTCTTTGTGATCCTCTTTCAACCAGAACTGCGACGCATACTCATTCACATTGGCCAAAGCAGGGTCATCCGTCTGTTCTACAAGGGAGGGGAAATCCCCATATTAAATGAGATAGTAGATGCGGTTAAAATCCTCTCTGAGAAAGGTTACGGAGCCTTGATGGTGCTGGTAAGGGAGGTAGGTGTAGGTGCTATTATTGAGACGGGGGTGAAGATCAACGCCCGGGTCTCATCGGCTCTGCTCGCATCTATTTTCACCCCCAGAACTCCCCTCCACGATGGTGCAGTTGTGATCCAGGAAGGGATGATAGCTGCCGCCAAATGCCTGTTGCCCATCTCAGAAAACCCCGCTATCAATCCCTCTACGGGAATGAGACATCGCGCAGCCATAGGACTCTCAGAAGAATCAGATGCGGTGATGGTAGTAGTGTCAGAGGAGACCAGCGCTGTCTCCTTGGCTGTCGACGGCAAATTGGAAAAACTCAACGACTTGGAAGAACTTAGGGTTAGACTCTCCAAACTTCTTACTGGGGCATAAAAACCTCTTGAATGTTCTATCATGTCGTTTCCAAGGTAATACTAAACTTCATACTGTCATTGCGAGGAGCGAAGCGACGAAGCAATCCCTTTATTTGTGGGGGTTTGAGATTGCTTCGCTGGCGCTCGCAATGACAAATCACTGTAATATTATTTAGTTAACATTGTAGTAGCAAACGGAACATGCGACAACAAGGAGATTTATAAGGTGGATTGGAGACAGATGTTTGACCACTGGGGCATTCTGCTTGCCGACGGTGCCTGGGGCACCCAGATTGAGAAAAGGGGCCTGGCCGTGGGAGAATGCCCGGAAAGCTGGAATTTGGAACATCCAGACCAGATCAGAGAGATCGCTTCCTCTTACTTAGAGGCCGGAGCCCAGATCGTGCTGACCAACACCTTCGGAGGAAACCGCCTTAAACTGAGGAAATCTGGGTTAGCTGACAAAGTAGAGGAGATAAACCGGGTGGGAGTGGAGCTTTCCCGAGAGGCGGTGAACGGAGGTGCCCTGGTGTTCGCCTCGCTGGGACCCACCGGGGAGTTTCTGGAACCTCTGGGGACGCTGACGGAGGCCGAGATGATCGAGGTCTTCGCCCAGCAGGTCCGGGCCTTTGCGGCCGCAGGTGCCGATGGAGTGGTGGCCGAGACGATGATGGACTTAGCCGAGGCCCGCTGTGCCCTGCGGGCTGTGCGAGACTCTTCTGACCTGCCGGCGGCGGTATGTATGACCTTCACCAATGGTCCGGCAGGCTATGCTACAGTGATGGGCGTCACTCCGCAGCAGGCAGCCACCGAATTAGACAAGGCAGGGGCAAATTTAGTGGGCGCTAACTGCGGCACGGGTATTGAGGATATGATAGAAGTGATCCGCCTGATGAGGCCGGCGACAGCAAAACCCTTGTGGGCCAAGCCTAACGCTGGAGTTCCTGAACTGGTGGACGGAAAGACCCTTTTCCGGCAAGCCCCTGAGGAGATGGCAAGTCATCTCCCCACCCTGGTCGAAGCTGAGGCCAAAGTGGTGGGAGGCTGCTGCGGCACTACCCCAGAGCACATCCGGGCGATGGCCCAGAAGGTGAAGGCGCTGCTGGATAAGAATTACAAGAGAACTTACGCAACAAAAGGAGACTAAAAGACTTGGCTCAGAACAAGTCCCTTCGTTAAAATATGATCTGACTTATAGCAAGGACGGTGTCGATCTGTCCCCTGATCAGCTAGATGTTGTCTATGACGCCCACCCAACGCTTGCAGACACTGCAACAACATATTCGGGCGATTATGAGGTTGCGCGGTGACAAAGACAAAGCCGTAATCCCAATTCTACAACGTACTCTGGAAGAAAAACTGAAACAATGAGTTATAGATATTTTGTAACGCCGTGAAGACCACGCGCATCCTGTGACATTGGCAACCTCATCTCGATCATCCCCTCCCCCCAGCTACAGTCACCGGTCAAACCTGCCGATGATAGATCATTGCCTTATACTCATCTCGAAAGCCAAGCGATTTCAGGTAAGGAACGATCTCGGAGCCGCGCACCGGCTGCCCGTCCCAGTACTCGACCTTCACCGCTCGAATTCTCCTCAACCCACCCGACCCCTCAAGCAGTTGTGGCAACAAACCGAGGGCTTCTCTCTTTTCATTCCCCGAAAGATCCCGCAGCGGGGTCAATCGACTTCCCCGCCCTTCAACGGCCAGCACAGGCATACCTTCCGCCAGAACCAGATAGTTGCCCGGATGGCGTAGAAACCGCCACTGCGAGTCCACAGGGTGCAGAAGCGGCAGAGGTGAGGCCGCACCATAGAGGTTGGCAGGATCGCAGGCATTGATCAGGATCATTGAACTATAGTGATCTTTCAGCTCCTTTCTGCTGTGACTGGTGAGCTGATCGGCTGCCTGGGGCAGGGCAAACTGCCCTCCGGAAAAACCTTTCACGAAGAAACCTCTCCGGATCTCTCCGCGCCATTCTAAGCGCACCAGCGTCTGGTACAACAGTCGCCAGGGCAAACCTCTTCCTGCAAGCGCATATAACTCCCGGCACAGCATCCCATAACGACACAGCAGTTGACGGGCCAGAACCTCCAGACTTCCCTCCTCCACATCGGCTTCGGCCTGGATTGGCTGGGGCAACAGTAAGGCCCTGGCCGCATTTTGGCGAAATCTCAGGCCAAACAGGGGAGACCCCACCAGTTCCTCGACCACCAGCTCCTCAAGGTTATCGGACCTGACGCCTCGGATAACCTCCACAGCGGGGCCTATATCCCTCAGAGTGAGGCGGAAGAGGATTCCCGCGCCGGAATGCATCGACTCGGGCTGAATCTGCCACTGGCGGCGGAA
>DAOVPH010000061.1 GCA_030629295.1 Candidatus Latescibacterota bacterium
CAACCAGCAGATGTGCCGGGATGCGGCGCACGTGCGGGGGCTGCCGTATCAGGTGCTGGCGATGCGGGGGAGAGTGCGGTAGAGGATTGGGAAACCAAGTGTGAAGTGTGAAGTGGAAACTTTGCACTCCACTCATCACTCACCACAAAATAAGAAATATATCTATGATCGAGGATAAACCCAGAGAAGCATGCGGAGTATTCGGAATTTATGGGCACGAGGCGGCGGCGCGGTTGACGTATCTAGGGCTGTATGCGCTTCAGCATCGAGGGGATGAAAGTGCGGGGATTGTGACGGGGGATGGGAAGCAACTGCGGGCACACAAGGGATTAGGCGTGGTGTCGGACGTGTTCACGGATGAGATACTCAGTGGCCTTGATGGGCATCTGGCCGTTGGGCATACCCGGTATTCGACCACGGGCGCGAGTGTGTTGACCAATGTGCAGCCGTTTGTGGCGAACTGTAAGGGAGGGCCGTTGGCGATTGCGCACAATGGGAATTTGACCAATACGAGTGCGCTGCGGAAACGGATCGAGGAGGAGGGCGCGCTGTTCCAGACCACGATGGACAGTGAGGTGATCGTGCATTTGGCCGCCAGGTCGCAAGCGGACACGACCGTCGAGCGGATTGTGGAGGCGTTGGGACAGCTGAGAGGAGCCTATTGTCTGGCGTTTGCTACGAAGGATCAGGTGATCGGTGCGCGGGATCCGTATGGGTTTCGACCCTTATGCCTGGGACGTTTGGACGATGCGTGGATCATCGCTTCGGAGTCGTGCGCGCTGGATATTGTGGGCGCAGAGTACGTGCGCGACGTGGAGCCGGGGGAAGTCATCGTCGTAGATAAAAACGGGATGCGCTCCCTGAATCCTTTTTCTGCTCCGAGACGGGCGTTCTGTATCTTCGAGTACATCTATTTTTCCCGGCCCGACAGCCGGATATTTGGGGATTACGTGGATATGACGCGGCGGAAATTGGGGAAAGAGTTAGCAATAGAGCACCCGGCCGAGGCGGATATTGTGATTGCGGTGCCGGATGCGGCCAATACCGCGGCGCTGGGATATTCTCAGTGGTCGCAGGTGCCATTTGAGATGGGGCTGATCCGGAATCACTACGTAGGGCGGACGTTCATCCAGCCGAGTCAGGGGATACGGGATTTCAAGGTGAAGATCAAGTTCAATCCGGTGGGTGGCGTGCTTCGGGATCGGAGCGTGGTCGTGGTGGAGGATTCCATTGTGCGCGGAACGACCCTGAGGCAATTGTCCAGGATGATCCGGCAGGCGGGCGCCAGGGAGGTGCACGTGCGGGTGAGTTGTCCGCCGATTCGATTTCCGTGTTTCTACGGCATGGATTTCCAGACGATGGGAGAGATCATCGCAGCCAAGCAATCCGTGGAGGCAATTCGGGCGCACGTGGGCGTGGATAGTTTGGGTTATCTGTCGAAGGAGGGTATGCTCTCTGCTATGCCAAATAGTGCGGAGGACTACTGCACTGCGTGTTTCGATGGGGAGTATCCGGTGGAGGTGGAAAAGGAGATGGCGAAGCTTCGGTTGGAAGGATAGAACTGCTTTTTTTCGAATCAATCAAAAAAGACTTGACAAGAATGCATGACTTGCTTATACTGCTAATAATAGGGATATAAAGGCGTATCCCTGAAAAAATGGGCAAAGGAGCCCTTTACTGATGTTGGGTAAAGGGTTCTTATTTTTGAAGGATAAAGGCGTCCTTCTGGGCAATGATGCCATAGAGGGGCGCCTTTTTTTGTTGTCGTAATCTAAGCATAAGATTCACATTCAGGATGGGAAGAGCGATTATGAAGGAGAGTACAGAAATAGATGCCCTCTTAGAGATAAGCGAGGCGATAACTTCTGATCTCTACCTCGATGAGGTGCTTAGACTTATCGTCACCGTAACTGCAGAGGTAATGAATTCTGAGATCTGCTCCCTGATGCTTCTGGATGAGAAAAGGCAGGAGCTGGTCATCCGTTCCACTCAATCAGTAAGCGAGGTCTACACCCGCAAACCCAACATAAAGCTCGGCCAGGGCATCGTAGGTAGGGTGGCACAACAGAATCGGCCTATTATGGTTGAAGATGTGAAAAGAGACAACCGCTACATCAACCAGGAGATCGCCCGCAAAGAGGGGCTCTGTTCTTTGCTCTCGGTACCTCTCTCGACAAAGGGGAAAGTCGTCGGGGTGTTTAACTGCTACACTTCAACTCTGCACCAGTTCACAGCTAAGGAGATTGCATTTCTCCAGACAATCGCTGCTGAGGCAGCAGTGGTGATAGAGAATGCGGAGTTGTTGACCACCACTAAGATCATTCGGGAGCAGTTGGAAACCAGGAAGATAGTTGAACAGGCGAAGAAGATATTAATAGAAGAGGAGGGCATCAACGAAGAAGAGGCACACAGACGAATTCAGAGGCACAGCATGCAGAGCAATCGCGCAATGCGTCAGATAGCCGAGGCGATATTGTTGACCTCCCGGTTGTAATGAGAAAAAATCCGCAAAGAGAGTTAAGACCATAACCTACTGAGTTCTTTAACCCCAAGGAAGGAGGTTACAGACGTATGTCTTTTAGCAAACTAAATGCCAGTTCAGCCACCTTAACCAGAAATAGAGTGGAACCCTCGCCGTTTTCTGGAATTTGTGTTACCTGTCTCGACGGTTGTCCCGGGTTTTGCGAGGTGGGCAAATCCGCCCTGAGGGGCAGAGAGATGCTTTATCCTCAGCCTTTTGGAAAAATCACCGCCGGGGCTCAGAAGGATTACCCGGTAGATTTCTCGCACTTCAATATCCAGGGCACCTGTGTAGGAGCCGTGGGGGTCGAGGCCGATCCGGATGAGGCAGTATTTCCAGCAGTTGATGTCTCCACTGAAGTGGGCACCCAGAATAAGATGAAGCTGAACGTTCCTTGTTTCACTGGGGCATTGGGTTCAACTGACATAGCCAGAATCCACTGGGATGCGATGGCCATCGGGGCAGCTATCTGTGGAACTATAGTAGTCGCTGGAGAAAACATCTGCGCAATGGATCCTCAGAGCGAGATCAAAAACGGGCGTGTGGTCAGATCCCCCGAATTGGAGAGAAGGGTCAAAAGCTTCAAGGATTGGTACACCGGTTCTGGTGGAGTGATTGTGCAGTTGAACGTGGAAGATACACGCCTGGGAGTGGCCGAGTATGCCATAGAGAAACTGGGAGTAGAAGCAATCGAGCTTAAGTGGGGACAAGGAGCCAAGAACATCGGTGGAGAGGTGAAGTTGCCCTCCCTGCAAAGGGCTCAGGAGCTCAAAAAGAAGGGATACATAGTGCTCCCTGATCCCGAGGACCCCGTGGTACAAACAGCCTTCCAGGCGAAGGATTTTAAGGAGTTCGAGCGTCATTCCCGAGTGGGTATGGTCGAAGAGGAAGGCTTTTACCAAGAGGTGGAAAGAGTGCGAGCACTGGGAGCCAAATATGTGACTTTGAAGACAGGCTCTTATCGCCCAGTTGACCTGGCTCGGGCAGTGAAATTTGCCTCCAACGCCCAGATAGATCTGTTGACTGTGGACGGATCCGGCGGCGGCACGGGCATGAGTCCCTGGCGGATGATGAACGAATGGGGTGTTCCTACCATCTACTTAGAATGTCTGTTGTACAACTACTTGAAGAGGCTGGAACAAAAGGGGGCCTTTATCCCCAGTTGTGCTATAGCCGGTGGTATTTCCTTAGAAGACCAGGTATTTAAAGCCCTCACCCTGGCAGCTCCATACATCAAAGCTGTTTGTATGGGAAGGGCTACTATGACTGCGGCAATGGTGGGCAACACTATTGGACAGGCCATCCAAAAGGGCAAAATCCCCCCAGAGGTCAAGAAATACGGCGATGATATCGAGCAGGTATTTGCGGGAGCAGCCAGGCTAAAAGATAGATATGGCAAGGATTTCTCCCGGATACCGGCCGGCGCTATAGGGATGTATACCTTCTACGAGCGTCTGACTACCGGGTTACAACAACTTATGGCTGGAGCCAGAAAGTTCGCCCTGCGATATCTCAGTCGGGATGACCTGTTTGCCCTTACCCGTGAGGCAGCGGAAATCTCTGGAATTCCTTATGTGATGGATGCTGACAGAGATGAAGTAGATCAAATCCTCAACTGAGAGAGGGTGATGAGCTATGCAGCAAAAAGGGCTGTGCTCAAACTGTGTAAATGATGACACCTGTACCTTCCCCCGCAGGTTCCCCGTGGCCGAATGCGAGGAATATGAGTGTCCCTATGATCAAACTCCTCGAAAAAGGCCCCAGCGCAAAATGATGCAATTCGACGACGAGCCAACTGTGTGGGAGTGAGCGCTCAATTAGAGCTAATAGTTGGAGCAGTATTGCTTTGCTGTTACCAGAACACAGCGCTACTGAGGAGGGAAATGAACCAGGAGGTACATCTGATTTAGAAACTGATCGAGGAATGTACGCAGGTCTATTTGGATTGCTTGAAATAGTTATATACGTAAGGAAAAACATAGGAGGGAGACATGAACAACGAAAACAGAAAAGAGGAAATCCTGAAGCTTGTGAAAGAGAAGGATGTAAAGTTCATCAGATTATGGTTTACAGACATATTGGGGCAGGTGAAAAATTTTGCTATCACCGACGCGGAGTTAGAAGGAGCATTGGAAAATGGGATGGGGTTTGATGGTTCTTCAATCACGGGATATCAGGATATTGAAGAGAGCGATATGGTTGCTATGCCCGACCCGAACACGTTTCGAATACTTCCCTGGAGACCACAGGAGAAAGCGGTTGGGCGGATGATCTGCGATATCCTCACTCCGGAAAGAAAACCTTACGTAGGAGACCCGAGATATGCACTGAAAAGGGCATTAGAACACATGAAGAGAATGGGCTTCGACCATTACTACCTTGGTCCTGAGTTGGAATATTTCTATTTCAGGAATGACCAGACGACAGAGACATTAGACAAAGGGGGCTATTTTGACTTGACTTCTCTTGATGTTGCCAGTGATCTCAGACGGGATACAGTTCTCACGTTGGAATCGATGGGTATTCCTATTGAGTACTCTCACCATGAGGTTGGGCCCAGTCAGCATGAGATTGATATGAGATACACAGATGCCCTTCAAATGGCTGATAATGTTATTACCTATAGAGTTACAGTTAAAGAAGTGGCTCGAAAGCATGGGGTGTATGCCACCTTTATGCCCAAGCCTTTATTTGGAGAGAATGGAAGTGGCATGCATGTGCATCAGTCACTTTTCAAAGGGGATAAAAACGCCTTCTTTTCCAAAGATGATAGATATTATTTGAGCAGTGTAGCGAAGAAATTCATCGCTGGTCAATTGAAATATGCCCGGGAGCTGAGCGCGGTATTTGCCCAATGGGTTAATTCTTACAAAAGGCTTGTTCCTGGATACGAAGCACCTGTTTATATCGCTTGGTCTAAAAGAAATAGATCAGCTCTGATTAGAGTGCCTGAATATCATCCAGGCAAAGAACAGGCAACCAGAGCAGAACTTCGCTGTCCGGACCCAGCCTGTAATCCGTACCTTACCTTTGCAGTGATGCTTAACGCCGGGCTGGAAGGAATAGAAAAGGGATACGAGATATCAGAACCGATGGAGGAAAATCTTTACGATTTGTCTGATGAAGAAAGAGAAAGACTGGGCATAAAGTCTCTGCCCGACAGTCTGGGAGAAGCAATTACCATTACTGAACAGAGCGAACTTGTTAAGAAGACATTGGGTGAACACATATTCAGCAGATTTGTTACCTTAAAAAAGAAAGAATGGGAGGAGTATCGCATCCGATTGACTAAATACGAACTGGAGAACTTACTTCCTATTTTATAGATTCTGTCGAGAAACTACTAAATACAACCTGCAGGCTGCTTGGCTCTACGAGAGCAGATTCTACCCAGATTCGGAATCCTCACTACCTGGCGGCCCCGCCTCTCCTCATTATAAAGAAAAAAGGAGATTAAGAGAAAGAATACTGGCCGTTCGAGAAGCAGCTTATGGAGAGGGTGGTAAAAATGGTAGATCAAAACGAGTATAAACGGCGACAGTCCCCACCTGGGATAAAGATAACCCCATTGGCCTTTGGTAAGGGCAGAAGGCTTCCGATTACTAATAAATACAGCGAGCTTGGATGATGCGGCGCCCACGGGAGAAGGAAATAAGCGGCTGCGCTGTTGCGGGAATAATGAACCAGGCAGGCTGGAAATTCGACGGCAGCGTGATAATCAAGGCTATGTCGGCAATGCAGGAGCGTTCTAATGGTCTGGGAGCCGGGTTTGCTGCTTACGGAATATATCCTCAACACCCCGATTGCTATGCCTTTCATTTGATATTTGAAAACGAGGGGGCTAAAAAACAGACCGAGGAATATCTGCAGAAAAATTACACAGTCGAAAAAGGTGAACCTATACCAACTCAATACTCAGAGCAGATAAAATACTCCCCTGATCTCTGGCGTTACTTTCTTAAAATCACAGATGAAAGACTTGGAGAATCTCCCGGCATAAATAAAAAAGATTTCGTAGTTAGAACAGTGATGTATATCAATAACTTCATTGCGGATGCCTTTGTCTGTTCCAGTGGCAAGAATATGGGTGTGTTCAAGGGTGTAGGTTTCCCGGAGGAGATCGGAGCTTTTTATCGGTTAGAAGAATACGAGGGTTACATCTGGATTGCCCACGGTCGTTTTCCTACCAATAGTGTAGGTTGGTGGGGAGGAGCTCATCCCTTCGGACTGTTGGATTGGGCAGTAGTACACAACGGAGAGATATCTTCTTACGGAATAAATAAAAGATATCTTTTGGATTTTGGCTATCATTGTAGTCTATTTACCGATACAGAAGTAATAACTTATCTGTTGGACCTTTTGGTCAGGAAACATCGTCTCAGTTTTCAGATGGTAGCTCGGATTTTGGCTGCCCCTTTCTGGGACGAAATAGAAAGGATGCCTAATCTTTCCAGGCAGATAGCTGAAGCTCTGCGTGTAACCTACGGAAGTGCTTTGCTTAACGGACCTTTCAGCATAATAGCTGGACATAGCGAAGGTATCTTGGGACTGAACGACCGGATCAAACTACGCCCTTTGGTTGCTGGCCGTAAGGGGGATTTTCTTTATCTCTCCAGTGAGGAATCAGGCATCCGAGAAGTATGTCCCCATCCCGATAAAGTCTGGTCACCTAAGGCAGGGGAGCCGGTTATCGGGGAACGCCAATAGAGAGAAAAATGGCCCTTTCACTGCTCAGTTCCGAATTTGTGGTTGAACGGGATGAACAGAAGTGCATCGCCTGTCAGGTCTGCGTAAGGCAGTGCGCCAATGATGTGCACACCTATGATCCTGAAGACAACCAGGTCAGCAGTGACAGTGCTCCCTGTGTGGGGTGCCACCGCTGTGCAACTTTATGTCCTACCCAGGCTATCACCATTAGGCAGGATCCGCTCTATTTCAAAGAAAATGCTAACTGGACCCCCCTGGCAATAAGGAATGTGTTTAAACAGGCAGAGACTGGAGGAGTGTTGTTGACCGGGATGGGCAACGATAGGCCTTATCCCGTATACTGGGATCATATTCTCCTTAACGCCTCTCAGGTAACGAACCCTTCTATTGATCCACTGCGTGAGCCAATGGAGTTACGTACCTATATCGGGAGAAAGCCTGACCAGCTCCGGATCGATTCCGACGAAGAGCCGCGATTAGCAACCGAACTTTCTCCGCAATTGGTCTTGGAGGTCCCTATTCTTTTCTCCGCGATGTCTTATGGTTCTGTTAGCTACAATGCTTGTCTTGCTTTGGCGCGGACAGCCCAACAGGCAGGAACTTTTTACAATACCGGTGAAGGAGGGCTTCACCCCACCCTTTATCAGTATGGCCAGAGTACTATTGCTCAGGTTGCCTCTGGTCGTTTCGGAGTACATCCAGAATACTTAGATGCGGTTGCTGGCATTGAAATCAAGATAGGACAAGGGGCAAAACCTGGTATCGGCGGTCATCTTCCTGGAGAGAAGGTAAACGAGGAGATATCTCACACTCGGATGATTCCCACTGGCACCGATGCCCTTTCCCCGGCACCCCACCACGATATCTACTCCATCGAGGACTTGCGACAGCTAATCTATGCTTTAAAGGAAGCTACCTGTTATGAAAAGCCGGTAGGGGTGAAAATCGCCGCGGTACACAATGTTGCTCCTATTGCCAGTGGCATTGTGCGTGCTGGTGCTGATTTTGTTTCCATTGATGGTTTTCGGGGAGGCACCGGTGCCGCTCCCACCGTAATCCGGGACAATGTGGGTATCCCCATCGAGCTTGCCCTTGCCGCCGTTGACGCCAGACTCCGAGAGGAGGGAATCAGACATAAGGCCTCGATTCTTGCCGCCGGAGGAATCAGGAACAGTGCTGATGTCATTAAAGCTATCGCCTTGGGTGCGGATGCTGTCTACATTGGCACCGCAGCCTTAGTAGCATTAGGATGTCACCTATGCCAGAAGTGCTACACCGGCAAATGTAACTGGGGCATAGCCACCCAGGACCCCTATCTGGCCAAGAGGCTAAATCCCAATATAGGCACCCGAAGGTTGACAAATTTACTGCGTGCCTGGTCATTGGAGTTAAAAGAGATGCTGGGCGGTATGGGAATCAATGCCATTGAAAGCCTGCGGGGCAACAGAGAACAGCTAAGAGGCATAGGTTTGACCGATACCGAACTTAGAATCCTGGGAATAAAGCCGGCCGGAGAGGCGTGGTGATCTATAGAGCCCAAAAGACCCTTTATCCTTATGTAAGTGTGAATTGTTAGAGATGCAATGAACTTGGAGTTACCTCTTTAG
>DAOVPH010000185.1 GCA_030629295.1 Candidatus Latescibacterota bacterium
CCCCGTTACACGGGCAGATCCTTAAAGAAGTGGGTGCCGAGAAGGTGGTCTATCCTGAAGACCAGATGGGTGAGCAATTGGCTAAGAGTCTGTTGGCCCCTCAAGTTCTGGAACAGATTGCCTTACAGACTGGCCACAGCTTGGCGCAGATCCGCCCCCGAAAAGATTTCATTGGCAAAACCATCCGCGACTTGGATTTTAGAGCTAATTTCGGGCTGAATATCATCGCTATCCACAGGAAAATTCCCACTGTGACCGAATCAGGAGAGAGTAGTTTCAAGATCCAGGTTAACGACCTGCCTTCTCCCGAAGACAGAATAGCGGAGGACGATGTGTTGGTAGTGATAGGTCCTGATGAGAAAATCCAGAAGTTAGCCGAAGGATAAAAAAATGCGTTTATCTTGCAAAAATAGCCTAAGGTTAAGTCTAATTGTGATCTTCGCTGGCGTGGTGTTTATCGCCACGGAGACATATCTTTACAACCGGAAGAACAGAGAGTACATAACCGCTTGGCAGACTGATCTTTCTGCCCTCCAAGCCCTGGAATCTCTCCAGCAGCTCTTATGGAGAGCAAAAAAAGCAGAGGGAAATTTTCTGCTGTCCAGGAAGAGGGAATATGCCGAGCAAGCGCAGAGTTCTCTGACAGAATTTCAGGAAAAGTTGAGCAGATGGAAAGATGACGAGACCGGGAATGAGTTGTTGAACTCCGCTCGTCAGTACGAGCAGCTTTTCGCCACGATGGTGAGTAACATAAGCAGAGGCAGACTGACACGGGGGCGCCAGATAGCACTTGAACTTTCTGAATTGGGAGAGAAGATCCAGGGAACCATAGCTACCATGTCCCAGAGAAGACGGGCCGACCTGTTCTCGCAGATGCAAGCCAGTCAAAGGTTGACGGTAAAAACAGCCAGAACTATCTGGGTGGCGGCTCTTCTCGTGCTGATAGCCATACTGTTTTATGCCATAGTCTCCGCTCGCAAACTCGCCCGTCCGGTGCGACAGATAACCGATGTACTTCAAAAAGCTCTGGATGGTGATTTGGACCAACGGACAGGGCTGAAACCCAGAGACGGAATGGGAAAAATAGGTCAGAGTTTAGATAAACTGCTGTTTCAACTGAAGACCTTTGACCAGTTGAAGGTCGAAAAAATCACAGAAGAGAAAGAGAAATTGGAAGCGGTGTTGAACCTTCTTTCTGAGGGGGTTATTATCACCGACAGCGAGGGGAAGATCTGCCTGATGAATAACCCCTGCCTTCAATTTTTTGGACTTTCTTTAGACGGGGTGGTAGAAAAGCCAGTCTCAGAAATTGCCGCAATGGACAAACGATTCAAAGATTTAGTTACAGTGACATTTACTGACCGGAAGAAAATCATCGACAGAGAGGTGGAAATCTCAGTAGGAATGGAGCGACCTGCCCAGAAAACGCTCTTGGTCAACACAGCCTTGGTGCGTCGTCCTGACGGAGAGATTTTATATCTAGTGGTCCTTTTCAGGGTGATATCCAAGTCTAAGAAGGAGAAAATGGGGTTAAAGGAAAAAATCAAACAGGCATTGGGAGAGAAACAAAGGGAATGAGTCAGAAAGACAATACGCGCTTAGTGTTGTTCGACATAGACGGTACCCTGCTGAACACTGGAGGCGCGGGGCGCAGAGCAATGAAAGAGACCCTGCGAGAGATTTACGGCACCTGCGGTTCTGCTGAGAAGTTCCCCTTTGGCGGCAAAACTGACTCTCAAATCGTAAGCGAACTTATGTTGCAGGAAGGACTGCTGGAAGAAGTCATTCAAGACAATCTAAACCTGTTTTTCACTAACTACGCCCAACGGCTTCGGCAGCAGATAGACAGGCCCCAATTGAAGCTCTATCCAGGTGTAAAGCAGTTGCTTTCCACACTGACGGAGACAAAGGGGGTATTCTTAGGGTTGCTTACCGGAAATATAAGAGAAGGGGCCTGGATAAAGCTCAAGGCCGTTGAATTGGACAGATACTTCCGGGTGGGCGCCTACGGTGATGACTCACCGGACAGAAATGAGCTAGCTTCTATAGCCGTGAAGAGAGCCTCTAAGCAATTCAAAAAAGAATTTCAGGGTAGGAATGTAGTAATAATCGGGGATACGCCTCACGACATAACCTGTGCTGCCTCTATTCGTGCCCGCACTATTGCCGTAGCGACAGGGTGGACCCCATTAGCTCAGCTCCGGAAGTATAAACCGGATTTCCTTTTTTCCAACTTCAGCGATTACCAGGAGGTGGTGCACGCAATAGTAACTTAGAACCTGACAGCTTACCACGGAATCGCACAAATCTCTTCTATTAATAAATAACCAGGAGGTGCAAATTGATCACAGAAGTCTATGCTATGGGAACACAGAGCGGAACAGGAAGTGGTGGAGGAGGATTCACTTTTTTAATCCCCTTTATTTTGATTTTTGTCGTCTTCTACCTTCTGCTCATTCGTCCTCAGCAGAAGAAACAGAAGACCCACCAGGCAATGCTCAACTCCCTGTCCAAGGGAGATAAAGTGCTCACCACAGGCGGGCTTTACGGCACAATTGTCGGGATGAAGAGTGGAAATTCTATAATTGTCCTGAGAATTGCAGACAAAGTGAATGTAGAGGTCTCTAAAAGCTCCATCGCTGGGTTAGTGAAAACAGGGGAGTAAAGGTGAGGCTGGTCTTTATGGGCACTCCGGATTTCGCTGTGCCCAGCCTGAAGAAGCTGCTGGAAGATGGCCACCAGATAGTGGGCGTGGTAACTCGTCCGGACAAACCCAGGGGCAGGGGAAAACATCGTATCTCTTCCCCTATCAAGCAGGAGGGCCTGGCGAACAATCTGCCGGTTCTGACCCCAGAGAGGTTGAATAACCCGGATTTCCTGGGGAGCCTGAAGCAAATGGCCCCGGAGTTGGTCGTAGTGGTGGCTTTTCGTATTTTGCCTCCTGAGGTGTTAGCTATTCCGCCCCGAGGGGTGATCAATCTCCACGCCTCTCTCTTGCCCAAATACAGGGGAGCAGCTCCTATAAATTGGGCGATAATAAACGGCGAGAGACAGACAGGCTTGACCACCTTCTTTATCGACGAACAGGTGGATACTGGGAATATAATCCTGCAGCGGGTAGTGCCGATCGACCAACAGGAGACTGCCGGGGAGCTCCACGATAAGCTGATGTTTCTGGGTGCTGAACTTTTGTCTAAAACCGTCTCTTTGGTAGAATCCGGCAACTTTCCCAGAGGTCCACAGCCAAAGGAAGGAGCCGGTGAGGCCCCTAAGTTGAAGAAAGAAGATGCCCGCATCGAC
>DAOVPH010000076.1 GCA_030629295.1 Candidatus Latescibacterota bacterium
GTCATTGCGAGGAGTAAGGAACGAACGACGAAGCAATCCTTGTATTTTCAAGAGATTGCTTCGCTCCTTTTAGTCGCTCGCAATGACGAGAATATTCTGATTTGGTTAGTTTCCGGACAAACACTATCTAATTGAATTGATTGATCTTTCGATGCCTTTCAACGGACCACTGACAACTATCAATGGACATTATCCCTTAATAGATCTTGTCTTCTTTTTCGAGTTCTCTCCAAGCCCTGTGCCATTCTCCACTGGTGAATCTTTTGGTGGTCTCCAGAAAACAGTATCTCTGGGACCTTGATTCCCTCAAAGATTCTGGGACGGGTATACCAGGGACAGTCGAGCAATCCATCCTGAAATGAGTCATCCAGGGCCGACTGAGAATCACCCAGCACCCCTGGTATCAGACGCACTACCGCGTCAATTACCACCATTGCCGCCAGTTCCCCGCCACTTATCACGTAGTCGCCAATGGAGATTTCGTCAGTAACATATTTCTCTCTAATCCTCTCATCGATGCCCTTGTAATGTCCACAGATAAATACAAGGGTCTCCTCCAGCGACAATTCATTTGCCTTTAGCTGATTAAGAGGTTCTCCCTGGGGGGTGAGGTGGATAACCCTTCCCAGGGCCTCCGGCGGTCTGATAGCCTCAAGGGCCCGGCTGATGGGTTCGGGTTTAAGCACCATTCCTGCTCCCCCACCAAAGGGGTAGTCGTCCACCTGGTGATGCCTGTCCTGGGTGTAATCACGGATGTTATGTATGTGTACGCTCACCAGGTCTTTCTCTTGGGCCCTTTTTACCATGCCCTCATCGAAAGGTCCGCGAAACATCCCTGGGAATATAGTGAGAATATCGATTAACATCCTTGACTTACCCCGTGGTCTTAATCCGCTTGTTCTTCTTCCTCTTTGTCAGAGGTATCTGACTGGACGGGACTCTCTTCTGGTGATTCGGGAGTTTCAGAGGTATCCTCTCCGGCAGAAAGAGGTTTGAGTAAAGCTGCCCTCTTCTGTGTTTCGTGCCGTTTTTTCAGAATTCCGGCTTTTCTTAACAGACTGAGTATTGTGTAGGAGGGAACGGCACCCTTATCCAGCCAGGAAACAGCTTTTTCCTCATCGATACGCACTTCAGCAGGTTCTGTAAGCGGATTGTAATACCCCAGAGATTCGATATATTTCCCATCCCTGGGACTTCTGGAATCCACCACCACTATCCGATAAAACGGTTGTTTCTTCTTTCCCATCCTTCTCAATCTTATTTTAACTGACAAAAGTCACCTCCTGTTGAAAGTTTAGATTCTCAGAATCAAAACGGTAACGGAATCTTATTGATGCCTCCTGCTTTAGTCATACTTTTCACCATCTTTTGCATCATCTGGAACTGTTTAAGCAGGCTGTTAACCTGTTGAACGCTGGTGCCGCTGCCAGTTGCTATTCGCCTCCGGCGGCTGCCATCAATGATGTGGGGAGTCTGCCTCTCCTGTCTGGTCATAGAGTTGATAACGGCCTCGATTCTGGTGATGTCATTCTCATCTACTTGCAAGTTTTTAATTACTTTGCGTGGACCAGGGAGCATCCCTAACAGGTGTTCCAGAGGCCCCATTTTTTTTAGTTGCTGAAGTTGGTCCAGAAAGTCTTCTAAGCCGAAGCCCTCTTTCTTGAGTCTTTTCTGTAACTGTTCAGTTTTTTCTAAGTCAATTGCTTCTTGCGCTTTTTCTGCCAAGGAGGCGATGTCGCCCATACCCAGGATTCTGGAGGCCATCCGGTCTGGATGGAATACTTCTAAGGCGTCGGTCTTCTCGCCTATGCCCACAAACTTGATAGGCTTGCCGGTAACCGCCTTTATGGAGAGGGCGGCGCCTCCCCTGGCATCGCCGTCCAGCTTGGTGAGAACCACACCGGTGAAGTCCAGTTTCTGAAGAAATGCCTGGGCGACATTGACCGCATCCTGGCCGGTCATCCCATCGGCCACCAAGAGGATCTCCTGGGGCTGAAGGCGCTGTTTGATCCGCACCAGCTCCTCCATCAGTTCTTGGTCAATGTGCAGGCGTCCAGCGGTATCCAAGATTAATAGATCGCAGCCCTTCTGTTTGGCCTCGGAGAGAGCGTGAACACAGATGTCCACCGGATCAGCCTTTGCGTCTTCCCAATAGACAGGGATGTTCAGTGAGCGTCCCAGCACCTGCAGTTGCTCTGCCGCTGCGGGGCGGCGCACATCCACTGCCGCCATCATTGGGCTTTTCCCTCTTGAACGGAGAAAAGTCGCCAGCTTAGCCGCGGTAGTAGTCTTGCCCGAGCCCTGAAGTCCAACCAGCATAACCACGGTGGGAGGCAGGTGGCTGAAGGTCATTTGCTTGGCAGAATCCCCCATCAGATGGGTGAGCTCGTCGTAAACGATCTTAATCACCTGCTGCCCCGGGGTGAAGCTCTTCAGCACCGTTTCGCCTACTGCCCTTTCCTCTACCCGGGAGATAAATTCCTTGACTACCTTGTAGTTGACATCTGCTTCTAAGAGAACTCGCCGTATCTCGCGCAGGGCTTCTTTCACCTCTGACTCAGAGAGTTTTCCCCGGCCCCGCAATTTTTTGAATACTCCTTCCAGCCTTGCTGTTAAAGCATCAAACATAAGTTTTTCCTTTGGTTTAATCCATTGTATCTTGGGTCAAGATAATTTAATTATTTTAATACATTCTCTCTCTTAAGTCAATCAAAAAATGCAAGCAGTAGTAAAGAGAACAAGTGGGAAGTGCGAAGTGAGAAGTGTGAAGTGCGAAGTTACCTCCCGCTACTTGCCATTCAAGCCTCCTATTTTTTCTTTCACGCTCTCACGCCCACTCTTCCTCTCTGTATTTTCCCCGATAGTGAGACTAATACTCGATCCCTTTCTCTGCCTTTCTTCCGGAGGCATAGGGGTGTTTGATCTCTCGCATCTCGGTTACCAGATCGACCCGTTGGATAATCGCGGCTCTGGCCCCTCTGCCGGTGAGCACTAACTGCATATTGGGGGGGCGCAGGTCAAGCAACCGGAGCACTGCCCCCTCTTCGATCAGTCCGAAATCAAGGGCGACATTTATCTCGTCTAATATCAGTATATCACAGCTTCCTGCTTTGACGATCTCCTCGGCCCTTCTTAGCCCTTCGGCAGCCAGTCTCAAATCCTCAGGCAGAGGCTGTCCTTTTTGCACAAAACCTCCGCTGCCAAAGCACTCGAACTTCAGGTTTTCTATGGAAGCCGAGGCAGCGATTTCTCCTGAATTGCGGCCATCCTTCATAAACTGGATTACCACTGCCCGCATACCCCAGCCGCAAGCCCTCAGAGCCTGTCCCAAGGCGGCGGTTGTCTTGCCCTTGCCTGAGCCGGTATAAACTTGCACTATTCCTAAACCTCGACTACTCATAGACAGATGCCCGCTGAAGGATTCGCTCGCCAACGGCCAGTTGGAGCTCTTCGAGCCCTATTTTCCCTTCTCTCAGAATAGTTATTTTCCCAGTAGTCACATCAACTATGGTGGAGACTGCCGACTCTCCTGCAAGGCCGCCGTCAATGATGAGGTCCAGTCCTTGGGGAAAGCTTTTCTGCACCTGTTGGGCTGAACGGGCAGGGGGAACCCCGGAAATGTTAGCACTGGAGGAAACTAATGGTTTCTTCAGCTCCCTGACCAAACCACTGGCAATGGGGTGGCTGGAGACCCGCAGGGCCACAGTGGGCTGTAGATGGGGTGGAAGACACTGGTTTGCCCTGAAGATAATAGTGAGGGGCCCAGGCCAGAAGCTCTCCAGCAGACGAAGAGCTGGCGTAGGCACATCTGCCACCAGCTCCCGGAACATCTCTTCGCCTTCGATGAGCAGGATGACCGACTTATTCGCAGCCCTTTCCTTCAGCCGATAAAGTCTTTCTACTGCCTCGGGCTCGAAAGCGTTGACCCCCAAGCCGTAGACTGTCTCTGTGGGGTAGCCGATTACCTTCCCCTGACTGAGCAATTCAGCTGCCTGGCGGAGAAGCTGCTGATCCGGATTTTTGGGATTGACCTTAATTATCTGGGTCACACCAGCTCACCTGCTTGCTCTGATAGATGCCCGCAACCTTCACTGGGCGATAGTGGTGCGGAAGTCCACCAAGTTCTCTTTAACTGTTTTATCTGAGAGTGCCAGAATCTGGGCGGCCAATATGGCGGCATTTTCAGGGTTGTTTATTCCTACCGTAGCCACAGGTACGCCTCTTGGCATCTGCACAATGGAGTAAAGTGAATCAACACCTCCGAGAGAACCGGCTGCTATGGGCAGTCCGATCACCGGCAGGGTGGTATAAGAGGCCACCACACCGGGCAGGGCAGCAGAAAGCCCAGCCCCAGCAATGATCACCTTGAGACCTTGGCTCTCTGCACCTTTGGCATATTCCCGCACCTTCTCCGGGCTGCGGTGGGCAGAACAGACAGTGATCTCATAGCCAATCCCCAGCTGGCCCAGCCGCTCTGCCGCCTTTTCGGCTATTTTCAGGTCTGACTTGCTTCCCACGATAATTCCTACAGATGTGGTCATTGTTTTGTTCCCTTTTTTCTACCTCTTATTCTGGTTTACTTCCTAAATAGGTCATATTTGTTTCTTGTCAAAGAGTTCTCAATACTGCTTCTCCTCACAAGGGAATGTAGAGACGACCCGCCGGGTCGTCTCTACGTTTAAAGTGTGGGATTTAGAGATTGCTGTTTGGAATTTGCTCGCAGTCAGCTAATGTACTTCCACCTCAGGCGGGTTGATGTAATCATGGTAACGCTCGCCCACTTTGCCCACAGAGGCATCTCCCCGGTGGATGTAGAGTCTAAAGTAGAATTGCAGTTCTTCTCCCTGTGGTAAAAGGTAATCTCCCCTGTTATTTGGATCTCCGGTGTAGTAGGAGAGAGCGAAAGGATTTGCGGTCATAAGGCCGTAGTCTCTCACATGCCACCAGGTGGGGTAGCGGAAATTATCCGGGTGGTCAAACAGGGTTATGCCGACGGACTCTCCCTCTACCTGTCCTGAGTAATCGCACCAGTGGGCCCTTTTGCCCCAGGTCTCCGCCTCGTTGATCCCGCCGTAGGAGTTCTCGATCTTGCCGCCATTTTTCACCTCCATCGAGGGCATCACCCGGAGCGAAGCTACTCCCCCTTCCTTGGTGTCGCCGAATTTTACCTCTCCTTGAGTGGCCTTCAAGGCAAGCTCCATATCTATGATGCGGCAATCAGAGAGGTTGTAAAACTTCAGTACCCTCTGTTCCTCCAGTATTTTCTTCCCGGCAGGACTTACCCAGTCACCTTTGGCGCACAGTTGGGCGAATATCGGCCCTTCCTTCAGGGCTTCAAAGATGCGGTGGAGGGTTTTGCCACCTTCTTCCCCTTCAAGCCAGTTGTCGACTCCGTTCACATCGCCATAGGCCACCCAGAATGAGCGGTGATGGTGATGGTCCATATCCTTATCCTGCTTGCGTGCCAGGGGACGGGTGAGGTGTTTCCCGCCGGGTCCTATCAGAGGATAGAGAAACGGTCTGACTACTTCTGGCCCAAAATGGTAGGTTGTGAAAAGCTCGTCGCCCGTCCAGATCTCCACCCTTTGGTCATCTACCGGAAGCAACCTTATACCTTTGCCCGGCTCTTTTTCCTTCTCAGAAATAGCCACCTGGTATTCTTTGGTCTCTCCAGCGGTCAAGTTGTCTAATATCCAACAAAGATGGAGCTTCTCTTTGTTCCTTTCCCATTGAACCGGGACAACCTGATTAGAGGATTTCTCCTGCAGCCAGACTGAGTTCACTTTCTGGGCAGGGGGAATCTGTAAAATAGTGCCCAGGGGACAATTCTCCCGATTATGATTTCCTGCCTTTACTATCAACTGTTTAGCCTGCATCGATACCTCCCTCTGATTTGGTTTTGGATGTATTTCGGTTCCCAAGTAATCCTTTTGGTGATGAATAAAAATCTACCACAAAAGTGAAGTGTTGTCAAGACAAAACAGCCGAATCGCCGACCTTCCCCTTGGATATTTTCCCCTTTTCTCAGCAAGGTTAGAACTTGAGAAATATCCATTTAGCTCCCAAAATAGAGGATATTCAACGGGCTCTTTTCTTCTTGACAAACTCTATTCTTATGATTAGATTGACATTTACCAGGAGGCCATCAAAGAGAACCCATAATTGCGGAATCTTTTGGGTGACAAATTAGTGTAACACATTAGAATATTCTAATTAGGCAGCGCACGCAGCAGCATAAACACAAGCAACATTTCTACTTGAATCCTAATAGGACAGTTTTGAATAGATCAATTTTAGAACTGAGGGTCCTGAGACAAAAAGGACGCTACTTGGTAATAAAATATGGAAGCTGGAGGGGCCTTTACGATCCCAATTACCCTCAACTATTGAAACTGCTGAAAAGTAGTAAGCCTCTGCGACGGAGAGCGACGAGGTTGTTTAAACATTCTCCCAATCTCTTGGTTGAAGTGTCGCTTGGCTCTGGGCTCAGAGTAGTGGTAAAGGATTTTGGCTGGCGTAACTTTCTTCACTTCTGGGCCAGTCCTTTTGTTAAATCTAAGGCACTCCGTTCGTTAGAGATAGCAACGCATCTTCTTAAAAATGGCCTTCTCACTCCCCGTCCCATTGGTGCTTTTGAGCAACGAAATGAAGGGCTGATAGAGAAGGCTTATTTTATCACTGAATCTCTGGGAGAGACGGACAATGTGAGAGAGTTCTTGCAACTGTGTCCTGAGGGAGGAAAAGAAAGAAGAAGGATCTTAACGATTTTGGCAGAATATGTAAGGCAGATGCACGACTGCGGACTTCTTCACCGAGACCTCACCTTGGCTAATTTTCTCATTAAAGATGAAGAAGTCTACCTTATAGATCTAACCCGAGCCCGGGTGAAAACCCGACTCCCTGTCTTTCAGAAGATAGAAGATATTGCAAAAATGGAACTTGCTCCCGCCGACCACTTTCTTTTGTTTAACCTCTACTGGGGAAAACAGAAGGGGAGAAGGTTTTGGTACAGGCTGCTCTGCCTCAGGGTGGCGCTTTACCAGGCCGACAGGCGGCTGAAAAGACTACGGAGAAGAGTGCGTAGATTTTTCCAACAGGGCTATCACTTGGGCATGAAAGAGCGGAACAACAGAATATAGCGCCCTTAAGTTCAAATTACAGGCCGCTGCTTCCTTAGAGAACCTCTCTTTGGCCACCATTTTTATGGGTGTCTTCCGCCGGATGAGCTTTCTTTCCAGTATGTGAAAGATACGCTTGCGATAAAAAGAGACTATGGCCCACTTTCGTGTTACCCTGGAAATTTCGGAGAGGATATTCTGCCTCTGCTGTTGGGTGGGGATGTGCTGAAACAACCTAAAGGTGAAAACACAGTGGAAGGCATTGTCTTTGAAAGGGAGATGTTGAATGTCGGAAACAATGAAGTTCCCCTCTCTGCCTCCAACTTCAACGGCTGCCCTTTCTTTACACCTTCCCGCCATAGCTGGAGACAGGTCAGAGCAGGCCAGGTGCAGTTTTCTCTCCAGAAAAA
>DAOVPH010000157.1 GCA_030629295.1 Candidatus Latescibacterota bacterium
ACCATAATGGAGACCAGAAAGTGCCTTCTTCTGGCAAATGGAGCCAAAAAAGCAGAGGTGGTGGCTCAAACTGTAGAGGGCCCTATTACGGCTCAGGTTACCGCTTCTGTGCTCCAACTACACCCCGATTGCGTGGCTATACTTGACCAAGAAGCTGCAGCAGAGCTGAAACGGAAGGATTATTATGCCTATGTGGAGAAAATGAGCTAGCAACTTGATAAGATACTGGAACGCTTTTAGTAGCATCTAATAAACCTTTGCCAAAAACCTCTTCAGATCGCAAAAAGCTTTTGTGGGCAAATAGCTGGCTTTCAGAGGAAAATTGTAGTGACTTTTTATCGTAATGAAAAAAAACTATTGACAAACGGTCCACTGTTCATATAATTTGTGAGTCAAGGGATGAAACCAAGCTAACGAGATATTGTCCGGCTGTATCTGTCTCTTCCTTGGGCTGGTTATCTCTATCATCTCTATTGATTGATGGTAGTTTGTGTCACAGTTATACGTCGCTCACAGACAAAATTAAGAGGAGAAGGAAGAAAGTTATGAATCTAACCGATGTCTTTAAGGAAAGGGCTAAGAAAAGTCCTAAGAAAATAGTTTTCCCTGAAGGAGCAGATGAGAGGATTCTAACCGCTGCAGCGATGGCAGCAGGGGAAGGGATCGCAGAGCCTATACTTCTGGGAAAACTTGATGAAATTCAAGAGAATGCTTCCCGATTACACATTGACATCAGTAAGCTCAACGTTTATGATCCCCGCTCTTCATCCAAGTTGGACAGATATGCCGCCATTTATAGTGGAAAAAGGACGGGAGTTTCGGAGGGAACGGCCAGGAAACTTCTCAGGAGAAATCTATTTTTTGCCGCCATGATGGTCTCCGAAGGAGCTGTTGATGGTATGGTCGCCGGCGCAACGCATCCCACCGCCATAGTTTTGCAGACTGCTGGATTGGCCATTGGATTTGAACCGGGTATTTCCGGCCCCTCCAGCTTTTTCATAATGGTAGTGCCTCAATGCCTGGGGGAAAGCCAGAAGGTCCTGATCTTCGCTGATGCGGGGGTAAATATTGACCCCTCTCCTCAGCAACTGGCCGAGATAGCCATTACCTCTGGCAAGAATGCCCAATTTCTGCTGGGCATAAGGCCCAGAATTGCCTTACTTTCTTTCTCCACTAAGGGCAGTGCTTCGCATCCCTCTGTGGATAAGGTAGTAGAGGCAACAAGAATTGCCAGGGAGAAAGCGCCTGAGCTCTACATTGATGGAGAACTCCAAGCAGATGCCGCCCTGGTGCCAGAGGTGGCCAGGAAAAAAGTGAACGAGAGCAAGGTGGCAGGCAAGGCAAATGTCTTGATTTTCCCGGACTTAAATGCCGGCAATATCGCCTACAAACTGACCCAATATCTTGCTGGCGCAGAGGCATACGGACCAATGCTTCAGGGGTTCGCTAAACCGGTTAGTGATCTCTCCCGAGGGGCAACTCCCCAGGACATCCTGGGCGTGATAGCTATTACCGTAGTGGAAGCTCAGAGAGAAGAAAAAAACTCACAAAGCCACAGGGGTAATACCCCTTAACTTATGGAGGTGAATGAAATGCGCCGATTGTGCGTATTTGAGGATGAAAAATACTGCAATCTATACCCCTTGACTTTCCTACGTCCAGTTTTCGAACTTAAGTGTGGGTGCACAAGTCTTTTGGATAAGATTCTGAGCAACTACAAAGGGGCAGAAGTGTGCTTCTTTGTACGCGACTACCTGAGCCCCACCTTCAAGAAAAAATTCCCCACCGCTCCTATTAACGACCTTAGCATCCTTGGGAATAGCGATCTGCTTCTCATAAACGGAAGATGGCTTGTTGTTGACTCTGCTGTGGAGCCAGACGGGCGGGAGGAGATCGGGTTATGTGATGGCGATGTAGTCTATGCCAGAGTGAGCCAAAAAACAGCAGCTTCATGTTCAGCAGACAATATCCAGACATTCCTGGAACAGATCAAATCCAAGATTAAAACACGCTCTGTCTCAGCAGATCTAATCTCCTATCCTTGGGATCTGATAAATCACAATGGGAAGATTATTGAACAGGAGTTTAACTCCCTGGGAAAGTCAGGTATAGAAGGCAAGTTTTCTTCTTTCTCCACTGTTTATGGCGAACAAGACCTGGTTTGGGTTGCTCAGAGCGCAGAGGTTCAGCCGTTTGTGGTTATAGACACAACTCATGGTCCGGTGATCATTGATGAAGGAGCTACCATTTCCCCTTACTCACGGATAGAAGGACCATCGTACATAGGCAGAGAAACATACATCTATGGAGCTAATGTCAGAGAAGGAACAGCAATCGGCCCTATGTGCAGAATAGGAGGTGAAGTAGAGGAGAGCATAATTCACGGTTATACAAATAAATATCACGAAGGGTTCTTGGGGCATAGTTATCTTGCTGAGTGGGCCAATCTGGGAGCTTTGACCACAAATAGCGATTTAAAAAATGACTACAGCCAGGTACAGGTCTATATAAAGGGAGCGCTAACCGATTCAAATGAAACTAAAGTGGGATGCTATATTGGAGATCACACCAAGACCAGTATAGGTACTTTCTTCAACACGGGCACAGTAGTTGGTATTATGTGCAACCTGGTGGGCAGTGGAGGAATCTTGCCTAAATTCGTACCCTCTTTCGTCTGGTTCCTGAACAACAGATTCTATAAAGGGTACGGATTCAATGCAATGTTAAATACAGCACGGGCTGTGATGGCAAGAAGAAATAGGTCGTTAAGCGATGAAGATGTTGAACTAATGAGGTTTATCCACACGCTTACCAAAGAAGAGAGACAGACTGCTCTCAAAAAAGGAAGAAAAACTCGATAAGTGGAGGAGGATCTTATGCCGTCGATCGAAGAGAGAGTACAAAAGGTTGTGAGCAGACTATTAGGAGTCAATGAGAGCCAGATTACCGATGATTCTGACTTCGTCCGGGATTTAGGGGCAGAGTCAATCCAGAGCATTGAATTGGTTGCCGCCTTTGAGGAAGAGTTCGATATCGAAATGGACGAGGAAGCAGCTCTTCAGGTGAATACAGTGGGAAAGGCGATAGAGTTTATCAAGAAAGACATTGCGGAGCAGCATTAGCTACATCTCAAAATGGCTGATAACTTCCTTATCCGGAAGAAAACTGCAATGAACACCTTCTCAACTTGCTCCAAGGGAAGTTCACTCTGGGTGGGTTCAACTGAAACCCACCCAAGTTTTTTGGGAAATGGCAGAATTGCCTCGAACTCCAATGGAATCTCTGGGGTCGTCTGAGGAACAAACAGCAGACCTCAGTGTTCAAAACTACCAAAAGTTTAATTGACATAGACCTGTTACCTGATTATATTATACAAACCGCAATCTTCAAGTAAAAGGAGGGAGAGAAACTATGTTAAAGGTTGGTCTTATTGGAGCGGGATTTATGGGGCAAATGCACGGAAGTGTCTATGCCGTTTTGCCGAAGACAAAGCTGGCGGCGGTCACTGACCTCCAGGAAGAGAGTGCACAAAAGGTGGCAAAGCCCCAGGGAGCGGCTGTTTACACCGATTTCTCTGAAATGCTGGCAAATGAAGAGCTGGATATGATTGACATCTGTCTGCCTACCTATCTGCACTGTGATTACACAGTCAAGGCAGCCCGGGCCAGAAAACATGTGCTCTGCGAGAAACCTATAGCTTTGACCTTAGAAGAAGCAGACAAGATGATTCGGTCCACCGAAGCTGCCAAGGTTAAGTTTATGGTTGCTCACTGCATCCGGTTCTGGCCTGAATATGTCTATTTGAAACAACTAAGCCAAGACGGCACCTTAGGGGAACTGAGCGCCATCTCATGCTCAAGGCTCAGTCCCCCGGTGACCTGGACCTGGGAAGACTGGATGTCCGATCCCCAGAAAAGCGGCAGCGCAGTTATGGACCTGCACATTCACGATGTGGATTTCATCCTCTATCTGATGGGCAGACCTTACTCTGTCTTTGCCGAAGGAAT
>DAOVPH010000179.1 GCA_030629295.1 Candidatus Latescibacterota bacterium
AACATTGTTCGTCCTGGCAGTTGACTTCACTTCTCCATAGAGTCGGAAAACCTCAGGGAAGCGGGCCTCGGGTACAACAATGTCTAAGGCAATTTTCTGGGAGTTAATCTCTCTGAAATATTCGTTGATATTCTCTGGGAGTTTGTGTCGGAAATCAATAAGGTTTTTATAGCTTTTTTTATCTACACTAACCCAAGTATCTACGGCATCATACTTTTCTACCAGGTCAATCCACAGATTGATAACTTCTTCCTTCTCTTCGTCTTCTATGTACATTGCAGATGCACAATCGGGGATACGGGGAAAATCTCTGTTTAAGAATTCCAGACTTTCCTGATCAAAATATTCCAGAGAGAATGGATGAATCTCGGAGTTCTGTTTAACTTCCTGAAGAAAATCCAATACCCGGGTCTCTGTAGGGAGAAAAATAACCATTACAAACCGAGGAGGCAAAGCAGGGACAAGTCTGACTTCTATCTCGGTTATAACCCCCAGAGTTCCTTCTGAACCAATGAACAGATCAATTAGATCCATCCCGGGGTGAGAAAAATAGCCGGCTGTATTTTTAATAGAAGGGCTCTCATAGGAAGGAATCTTCAATACCTCATCACCTATCTTGATGTATCTCTCCTTGTTGGCAAGGTGTTTTCCTCTTTCGATATCCAGTAGCTCTCCGGTGGAAAGCACTACTTTTATCCGCTGGACATAAGCCCTGGTAGCTCCAAACCGGTAACTGTATTCCCCCGAAGCGTTGGTGGCGATGTTGCCACCAATAAAGGCAGTTCTCTCCGTGGAAAAAGGAGGATAGAAGAGTTCTTCTTTTTCTAAGATCGTCAGTAAATCATCAATCACTACTCCAGACTGCAGGATTGCTGTTTTTTTCTCCTTATCTATCGACAAAATATTCTTCAATCTCTCCACGGACAGGATTGCCCCCCTGGGGGGGATTCTAGCGCCCACCGTTCCAGTACCTCCGGCTGAAATAGTCAAGGGAATCTTATTGTCAGCGCATTCCCTCATCACGTCTTTTATCTCATCCTCAGTCTCAGGAATATAAACAACATCGGCTTTTCCGGAAGTCAGATTGGAGCTATCCTCTAAGTAATTGACTATCTGGTCTTTTTCTTTCTTTGTGATCATCGCTCTATTAATCTTCCCCTCCCAGAAGAGATTTCCTCTATTTTTTGGGCGGGGTTATATCCTCCATTTTGGCCAGTCGATCCAAAAGCTCCTTCTCTTCTTTGTTAAGTTTTGTAGGGACCCACACATTGACTCGTACCAGTTGATCACCCTTCCCGTAACCATCGGCTCTGGGCAACCCTTTGCCTCTAAGCCGGAACACCTTGCCCGACTGCGTGCCAGGAGGAACTTTCATCAGCACCTTCCCGTAAAGGGTAGGTACTTCCACCTCACTTCCCAAAGCTACCTGCGGAAAACCCATGGGAAGCTCGTAGATGATATCCTCACCGTGTCTGGCAAAGTGCGGGTGGGACAGTTCCTCTATGAAGATAAGCAGGTCACCAGCAGGACCACCACGGGGACCAACATCGCCCTGGCCACGCAAGGGGATGTAGTTGCCATTTCCCACACCTAGGGGGACTTTCACCGAGATGGTGGCTGTGCTTCGCATTCTTCCTTCACCAGCACAACTGGGGCAGGGCTCGGCGACTATTCTGCCCTCTCCGCCACACCGAGGACAAGTGGTGATGTTAACAAACTGTCCAAAGAAAGACCTGGAACTTTGCCTTACCTGACCAGCGCCGTGACAAAGAAGGCAGGTTTGGGTAGCACCGGTGCGGGATCCTGTGCCTCTACATGCTTCACAGCGCTGGAATTTCTTTAATCGGAGCTTCTTCTCCACCCCAGTGGCGATCTCTTCTAAAGAGAGTTGTAGGCTAACCCTGAGATCTGATCCTCTTTGTGGGCCTGCCTCTCTTGTCCGACTTCTTCTGCCGAATATGTCGCCAACAAATCCTTCGCCGAAGAGATTCTCAAAAATATCCTCAAAATCGGTGGCGTGGGTGAAATCCGACCACTGGAATCCGCCGCGGCTAAAGGTATCCCCGAGTCCCTCGTGCCCAAATCGGTCGTAAGTGGACCGTTTCTTGGGGTCAATAAGTACCTCGTACGCCTCGGACGCCTGTTTAAACTTTTCCTCGGCCTCTTTGTCCCCAGGATTTCTATCCGGGTGATACTGCATTGCCTGCCGCCGATAGGCCTTCTTAACCTCCTCCTCAGAGGCGTCTCGACTTAATCCCAACATTTCATAATAGTCGCGCTTTGCCATAAGAAAACCCTTTCACACAGTTAATCAGAACCTCATCGATAGAGCCACTCTGTTTTTTTCTAAGTCTACATTAATCACCTTCACCTCAACTATGTCTCCCACAGAAACGACCTCGAAAGGATCCTTTATAAATTTATCACTGAGCTGAGAGATATGCACCAGGCCGCTTTTTCGCATCCCGATATCCACGAAAACGCCGAACGGAGCCACAGTTTTCACTCTTCCCTTAAGCAGCATTCCCTCCTTCAAATCTTCCAGCCGTAGCACTTCGGTCCGTAACATAATTGGACGGGAATCTTCCCGAATGTCGGTGGTGGGATTCTCCAGATTTTTCAAAATATCCTTAAAGGTGGACTCCCGCAATGAGAATTCAGAGGCCAACTGGGCTGTATCTGCCTTAGCCAGTCTCATCTTCACCCGCACCGCCTTGACACTCTCTGGCAGATTGCTAACACCGCTTCCCCATCGCTCCAGCAATTGATAAACAGTATCGTATTGTTCCGGGTGAATAAAGGTATTATCCAAGGAATTAGACCCGCCTTCTACCCGCAGGAAACCTACACACTGGAAAAATTCTCTGTCTCCTAAACCCTCAACTTCCTTTAGTTCATCCCGACTCTGGAACCCGCCCCGTTCTTCCCGGTAGTAAATGGCCCGTTTGGCTAACTCTGGCGACAAACCAGGGACATACTTGAGTAGAGAGGCTGAAGCTGTATTTAAGTCAACTCCCACTTGATTGACGCAGAGCTGAATAACAAAAGAGAGCTCATCATTCAACCGGTTCTGATCTATTTCCTGCTGGTAGATTCCGATCCTAATAAATTTAGGATTGATTTTAACCAGCTCCCTTAAGGGATCCTGAAGTCGGCGGGCGATGAAGATAGTGCTCCGTAGTCCCGTATCCAGTTCGGGGAACTCCTCCTGGGCCGCTTCAGAGAATGAATACGCAGAAGCTCCATCCTCTTCTACCACAGTATAAGAAAGCTTTCTCTCCGAGCGGGAAAGGATTTCCGCTACCAATCTCTCTGTCTGCTCAACAGCCATTCCGTTGCCCAGGGCAATAATGGCTATCTGATTTCTTTGTACAAGATCCAACAGGTCACTCACTGTTTGCTCCCACTGGTTTTGTAGATCAAGCAC
>DAOVPH010000217.1 GCA_030629295.1 Candidatus Latescibacterota bacterium
AATTTCAGCCTTTAATCAATGATAAACGTATTTTTCAGTGGTATCCATGCGCCATTTATGTCTCCCTGGGATTAATTCCTCACTATTTTATGGCAATTTGCACGCTAGCGAACGTATCTCGCTAACCAGATTCCTCCATCGGGAATTACTGGCTATTCCGATAAAACCTCTTTGTTCAGAAGAGTGCAAAGGTTTGTGTCCGACATGCGGACAGGACCTGAATAAAGGAGAGTGTGGCTGTCGCCAGAAGGTTTTCTCCTCCAAGTTTTCTGAACTCCGTAGCTTGAGCTTCGATTAACTAAAAAACCAATCTATTAGAAGGGAGCTTAAAATTGGCACTTCCCAAGAGAAAGGTATCAAAATCCAGAAGAGATAAGAAGAGAAGCCATTGGAAACTGGCGGCTCCGAATGTAGTGAGTTGCCCTCATTGCAGCCAACCTAAATTGCCTCATAGAGTATGTCCCAACTGCGGCTACTACAAAGAACAGGAAGTGATTGCAATTAAGGAAGGTTAACCTCCATTGATTGAGAAATTTCGGGAGAAGGAATGAGAATCGCTTTAGATGCAATGGGGGGAGATAACGCCCCCAATATCCTGGTAGAGGCGGCTGTTCAGGTACTCCAGAGCAATAGAGACAATCTGGAGATTCTGTTGGTAGGAGACAAGGATCTTCTGGAGGGCAGGCTTCCTTCAAAACGGCCGCCTGCTCTCTCTGTTATCCATGCCCCGGAAAAAGTGGAGATGCACGATTCCCCTACCTCGGTATTAAGAAGAAAAAAGAACTCCTCTATAGCTGTAGCCACTCGCCTTCAGAAACAAGGGGAGGTAGATGCCTTTATCAGCGCTGGAAATACAGGGGCAGTAGTGGTCTCTTCACTATTAACCCTGGGAGCAATAGAGGGGGTAAGTCGGCCCGCCATAGCCTCGCCATTTCCCAGCAAAACTGGCATCTGTACAGTTTTAGACGCCGGGGCCAATGCTGACTGTAAGGCAGAAAACCTGTTACAGTTCGGGATCATGGGCAGTCTCTATGTGAATCACATTTTTGGAATTGAAAAACCTAAAGTTGGATTGTTGAGTATCGGAGAAGAAAGCTCGAAAGGTAATAATCTCACTCTCGAAACCCACCGACTGCTCTCTGAGTCTGACCTCAATTTCATCGGAAATATTGAAGGAGGAGATGTGCTCAAAGGTACAGTAGATGTAGTTGTATGCGATGGTTTTGTCGGCAATGTCATCTTGAAATTCACGGAGAGCATCTTCGATATGGTCTCTTCTACCATAGATACAAGCACGAGAGCCAATCCATTTGGCAGAATAGGCACTTACTTTCTCAAGTCAGCCTTTACTAAGTTAAAGCAGGAATTGAACTATGAGGAATACGGCGGCGCACCTCTGTTGGGGGTACAGGGAGTCACTATTATCTGCCATGGAAGTTCCTCGATCAAGGCTATTAGAAACGCGATAAAAGTCGCTCGAAGACTAGTGCAAGACCGAATCAATGAGTGCATCAAAAACCAGCTAAAAGAAGAGACCAGTTCTGCCACAAAGACACTAAGATTAAAATAACAAATCCTTTGATTCCATCAGATTTCTTTGTGACTTTGCGCCTTTGTGGCAGAGTCCTTATGTTGCCCTTGAGGGGAAACAAATGCCTGAAGAAAACCATCTTAGGAGAGCACAGATTGTGGGTACTGGGTCGGCAGTTCCCGAAAAGGTCCTGACGAACTTCGACTTAGAGAAGATGGTGGATACCTCCGATGAGTGGATCAGAGTGAGAACCGGGATTGAACGGAGACACATCGCCGATGACAAGACCACCAGTGCAACGATGGCTTTCGAAGCTGCCCAGAAGGCGCTGAAAGACGCAGGGATAAAACCAAAGGCAATTGACCACATCTTAATAGCCACTGTCACTCCAGATATGCCCTTTCCCGCTACTGGTTGTATTGTGCAAGAGAGATTAGGAGCCACAAAGGCCGCCGCTATGGACCTCAACGCTGGTTGTTCCGGGTTTATCTATGCCCTTTCCTTAGCGGATGCATTAATTCGCTCTGGCAATGGAGAAAATATTCTGGCCATAGGAGTTGAAACCTTATCTAAGATCACCGATTGGACTGACAGAAATACCTGTGTCTTGTTTGGGGACGGAGCGGGGGCTGCTGTCGTGACCCCCACTGAAGAGAAAGAGAAGGGGTTGATCGCCACGTATACCCGAAGTGACGGCTCCATGGGAGAACTTTTGATGCTGCCCGGAGGTGGTTCCCAAAATCCTACTTCGCTTCATACCGTGGAACAGAGGATGCACTTCGTAAAGATGAACGGACATGACCTGTTCCGTCCGGCTATCCTCTCTATGGTCGAAGCGGCAGTAGCTGTGCTTGAGAAGGCAGATCTAAATTCTGAACAGATCGATTTACTCATCCCTCATCAGGCCAACCTGCGCATCATCGATGCAGTAGCCAAAAAGCTTAAACTCCCCCGGGAAAAAGTTTATGTTAACCTGGATGAGTATGGTAACACATCTGCTGCCTCTATTCCTATTGCCTTAGATGAGGCTAAGCGAAAGGGTGTTGTCAAAACTGACGATCTGGTGTTAATGGTGGCCTTTGGGGCTGGCCTCACCTGGGGAGCAGCTCTGATGAGAGTTTAGATGACCTATGGGAAAAACAGCCTTTCTGTTCCCTGGACAGGGTTCCCAATATGTGGGAATGGGGAA
>DAOVPH010000036.1 GCA_030629295.1 Candidatus Latescibacterota bacterium
TACCGTTCTGTCCGTTATCCTCAGGAGGAACCTCCCCCCGGCGGGTGGTGCTATGATCAGCTCCTGTTTGACGATTTTGTCGATGGGGAGGTTAAGTTCGGTCTGAAGGTTGTTCTTGATCAAAATCCCTATGAATACAGAGAATTGCATCTTTTCCTCTCCTTAGGGGGCAGGCTCTATGATTTCCGCTATGATATGCTCAACCGAGAGAATCAGATGCACGGCTCGTGGTATCTCTGGCAGCACAGGTTTGGAGCCGGATTTGACTGGGACATGAGGCGGGACCTTAATATTTACTTTGCCATTTTCCTGAAAAATCCGGGAGATTTTATGAATTACCGCTACCGGCACTGGAATGAAGAGGGGAAATTGCGCTTTCAAGGGTGGTTTAAGGGCAGGACAACAGCAGCTTACGGGGGGATAAATATAGTGTTCTGATCTAAGAGCAGAGGGATTGATTTATAGTATCTTATTCTAAAAAAAGTTACACTAATTTGTCATTGCGAGCGATAGCGAAGCAATCTCGATTCTCCCAAAATAAGAAGATTGCTTCGTCGCGGAGCCTGTGCTGAGCGATAGCGAAGTGCTCCTCGCAATGACAGGATGATTTGCAATGTTATCAACGGCATGCCGAGTGTCTTAACTAAAGGAGGATAAGATGCACAAAATCGTAAGGTTGGTTCTAATTTGCGGACTGTTGGGGCTTCCACTGGTTTCTCAAGGAGCAGAAAGACTTCAGTTTGAAGAGGAATTTGGCGGCAAAGGAGAGGCCTGGGGACAGTTCGGCCAGGAGATCTATGTGGCGTTCGATCAACAGGGGACGGTCTATATCTCCGACAGCGACAATCGCCGGGTACAAAGACTGGGTCCTCACCCTCTGGAGATCAAAGGAGGTGAGGGATTTCTGTTCAACCACCCCCGGCATATCGCAGTAGACCAGCAGGGCAGGATTTATGTCACCGACTGGCGAGGGATTCATGTCCCTGAGACCGAGAATCCCAAACTCTATAAATTTATGCCCTGCATCTATATTTTTGATTATGAGGGCAAGCTCCTTAGAACTATTGATATAGGTGACACAAAGGCCAAACCCCAGACCCTGGTGCCGGCCACTGCTATTGTCGATCAAGAGGGCAGGTATGCGCTGGCTATCAAACCAAAAGGATGGGACCGTGCCTTGCCTCTTGCCATCTCTCTTCAGGGCGAGGTATTTGTCTTAGATCCCCTCTACCACCGCATTTTTAAGTTCAATCTCCAGGGAGAGAAACTGCTTGAGTTCGCCTCCTACGGTGGCGGGCCCGGGCAGTTTGATAGCCCTGAGGATATTTGCCCGGACAGAGAGGGATATGTCTATGTCGCAGATACCGGGAACAATCGAATTGTTAAATTTGACTCCAACGGAGAGTTCCAACTATGTTTCGGCAGAAAGGGCCTGGGGGAGGGAGAATTCACCGAGCCATTTGCTGTGGTGACCACTCCCTCTGGCCGATGTTTAGTGGCCGACCAAGCAGAATTTGAAAGAAGATTTGAGGACCACCCCTTCACTGCCAAGAGAGGCAGGGCAACCCCTCAGTGGTTGGAAGAGGGATTTCTGCCTGGAGAAGAGGGAGAATCTGAGCTGGAAGAGGAAGAGCCCAGCGAGGTTAAGCCTCCCCCCAAATATCTCAAGCTCCTCCGAAGAGTGCAGATATTCTCTCCCGCCGGCCGCCTGCTGGAGAAAGTGGTGTTCAAGATCGACAAGACCGACCCAGAATTGCACGATCTGGACCTTCTGGTCTTAGACCCCTTCGGACGCGTCTACCTCCGAGACCAGGACCGGTATGTGATCAGGAGATATGCGATAGTGAGCTATCTTCTGCCCCGCTGGTCTGATGTGGATAAGGCCTACGCCGCCAGAACTGCCACCGATAGGCTCCGTTTCCGAGAAGACCTGGGTGATTTAGACACCATCGCCGACGAACAGGAGAGCCGAAGGCACTTCACCGCAAACCAGGCCCTCTCCTTCAACTACGATCTCTCGGAGAGATCGAAGCTGCTGTTCAAAGTCCTCAATTCCTATGCCCATCGCAAAGACCGGCTCTGGGATTTTGACAACCCGGGCAACGACTACGAGATGGTGGAAAAGGGGACAGACAGCTCAGTAGGGGTGAAATTCCAGTATGTTCTTGACCCTAATCTTCACAGCTATCGCCAGATGAGTCTCTCAGTGCAAGGCCTTGCCGGCTACACCAGCTACCAGGGGCAAGCGACCGAAGAGCACTTGAACCTTCGGCATACTCAGCGGAGTGGCGATGCTAAGGCCCTTCACTTGGTTACAGAATACGACCTGACCCCAGACGCAACTTTTCGCTTCACTTACCGCTACATTCAGCCCGATCAGACTACCAGAAATTTCAAGTCCTATCTTTATGATCCCCAAGGACGTCTCTACTATGCCGAGCGCCACTGGAACAGAAGAGAGCTGTTTGTGGGGGAGTTTATGGTTAAATTCTGATATCGAGGGCAGAAGCCCTCTCCCACAAAAACCTTGGAGATCCTACCTGTGGGAGAGCCCTTCCGGGCTCGACATTTTTTTGAAGTCAGGAAATTTCGTAGGTTGGGTTAAACGCAGCGAACCCAACAAAACATTAAGATGGCAAAAAGGATAGTCAGATGAATGTCACCAAACATCGATGGGTAAGAGTTCTTTTACTTTTCTTGGGGTGTTTGACTGTTGGGACGCTCTTAACTTCCGCCGGTACAGCAGCCACCGGATTCCTGGACCGGGCAGTGGACAAGGTATTGCATTCTAACAACCTGTCTGAACCTTTCTCGCCCTATGAGGGTTATACTCTCTATTTCGTTGAGCTAAGAGAAAACTGGAACCTCCTATCTCCGGAGCAAAGGGAAAGGTTGAGTCCTTTCTTCTTGCGTCCTGATAACCCTAAGAGTCCTTACTACCGTGAGGAGGGATTGCCCATTGTTTATGATACCCAACACTTCCGCTGTCATTACACCCTTACCGGACCTCACAATGTGCCCGTTGAGGACATCTCTCCTGCTGACGGGGTGCCTGATTATGTACAGATAACTGCTGATGCTTATGAGAAGGCCTATTATGTACAGGTAGAACAGATGAGCTACCGGCATCCCCCTGATGACAGGTGGCTGGCCGATAACGGTGGGAATGAGAAGTGGGATATATACTTTTTCACCGGTCCCTGGGGTGGATTCACTATGCCCGAGTATATGGTAGACTTACAGAGCAGCACCTGCGCCACATATTCTGTATATTTTGCTGCCAATACCCGCTATTTTCAATGGTTAGGCAAATTCAAAGGCAGCCAGGCCCTGCAGTGCACCTCTGTCCACGAGTTCTTCCATGCGGTGCAGATGAGCTACAACGCCTATATGTATCGTTGGTTTATGGAAGCCTGTGCTATGTGGATTGAAACCAGGGTGTTTAAGGCAGAGGAGCCTGGTGAACCCGACGGAGAGGAATTCTGTCTGCGTCCGATGATCTCCTGGTTTCGCCAACCAGAAAAGTCACTTGAACTTTTCAACGGGGAGCATGAATACGGCAATGTGATATTTATGCTTTATCTTTCCCAGAAATATGGTGACCAGATTGTTGAGGAGATCTACCAGGCGATGGAGCCTCGGATGTACTCCTACCTGATGAACTTCAGAGAGGTCTTCGCCGAGGAGGGCTCCAGTCTGCCCAGCGAATTTAAAGAGTTCACCTTGTGGAATGCCCTTACCGGAGACAGACACGGCCTCAAGATAAGGGAACCCTCTGGTGAGTTATCTCAAAGGTTTCATTATTCTCATGGGGCAAGATACCCCTCTGTGGCGATACTGCAAGAGAATATCCACGCTCAATACCCGCTGAAGGTAGTATGGGACAGCCAGAGGAGTCCAGATCACCTGGGGTCCCGATATGTCCGCTTCCTTCCTCAACAACCAGGAGAGAAAAGACAGCTTTCAATCAAAATAGACGGCGATGATGTTCGCTGGGAAGAACTGGGATTGCTCTATGAGTTCGGCTTCTGCGGCTGGGGTGCCAAGATATTGAAGATCGACTGGGACGATAGCACGGCAGTGGCCGAGGAGATTATCCCCTTTCCTATCTCTCAACAGGGACAGATCAACATCGATGGATTTGGCGATCCTATCGATGAGGTGATACTGGTGCTGTCCAATTTAGATCCCCAACATGACGGAGGAACCATCAGTTATGCGGCCGATCTCAGTCCTGACATAAGGGTCTCCGAACTTTCGCTCACCGCAGATGGCAATGGGCTGGTGACATTGAACTGGAGTTTGGACAATCCTACTGAGGTAGCTGGTATCAGGATTCTGCGGAAGAATGCGGTACTTGGTCCCCTTGATCCCCAGGAGCTCTATCGCTCTGGGGCAGAGGATAATCGAGGAGATGCATACTTGTTCTACGGGGCCTTTCCCCTGGCCGACCTTGGTTCAGACCGCACCAGCTTTACGGACAGCACCGCACTGTTGGGTCCCTTGAGAGACGAATCCATCTACTACTATGGGGTGGTGCCTTTTACCGAAGAGGGAATACTGGGCGGACCGGCGATAACCGCCCAGTTCATCGCCCCTGTCGATTCAATTCCTCCTATTGGGCAGTTAACGGTGAAGAAGGCCTCCTCTTTTGTCTTGGAGATTGAGTTGATGGCCTCCGAGTATCTGCCCCTGAACCGGCCCCCTGTTCTCTGTTGCACTTTCCCGGACGGCACTATCCAGGAAATCCAACTGGAGTCTGCTGTAGAGGGCCCTTTTCTTTACGGCAGTTGCCTGTGGAGGGGCACTCTCACCATTCCTGTTCGGACGCCCTCCGGCGAGATCGCCTTGCAGAGCTTCCTTGTTGACAAGGGGGGAAACTCCGGCCTGGTCAGTCGGACTTACCTCTGGGAAGCAATTTCGCTGCCTATTGTGCTTGTCTACCCTAATCCCTTCCGTAGTGGCGATGAAAGTGTGACTTTCGACATCGGTGTCCAGGTGGGAGAACGGGTTAAGGTGAGGATTTTCACCCTGACGGGCGAGTTAGTGCGGAACTTACAAGGAGAAACAGTGCTTAAGTGGGATGGAACAAATCACCAGGGAAAGCAGGTGACAGAGGGGGTCTACTTCTACTCGGTTGAGACAGGGGTGGGGAAACCAACACTGGGGAAGATTGTGGTGCTTCACTGATTTGGTAGCACGGAAAATGCTTGACAACAGCCGGCAGATATGGTAAAATATGTAGAATTACAGGACAGGAAGAATAATATATACGAGCGAGGTGAAGATACTCAAGGAGGAGCGGATTGAGAGCTTGCATTTCACGACGGGATTTTGTTAAGGCAACTGCGGGACTTGGTCTGGGCTCATTTCTGCTGGCTCCGCAATTTATCGCTCAGGCGGATACTTCCCAGAATTCGCCAACTGGCCAGACTTCCGGGGTCCGCCAACGGCTTCCCCTGCCAGCGGTGATATCCACCTGGCCCTTCGGCAAGAGAGCAAACGATGTAGCCCAAGACATACTGGCCAAAGGAGGAAACATTCTGGATGCAGTGGAGCGGGGCATAAATGTGATTGAAGCCGATCCCCAGGTGACCACGGTAGGATATGGGGGGTTTCCGAACCGAGAGGGAGTGGTAGAGTTAGATGCAGCCATTATGTCGGGCCCAGGACACCGGGCGGGCAGTGTGGGTGCTCTACAGGGGATAATGCACCCCATCTCCGTGGCCAAAAAGGTGATGGAGAACACCCCCTATGTGATGTTGGTGGCAGAAGGGGCATTGAAGTTTGCTTTGGCTAATGGATTCAAAGAGGTGAACTTGCTCACCGAAAAATCCCAGCGGATGTGGCTTGATTGGAAAGAGCAACATCTTGATCACGATACGGTGGGTATGGTGGCCTTGGACCTGAAAGGTGATCTTGCAGTGGGATGCTCCACCAGTGGATTACGGGCCAAGTTGCCTGGCCGAGTGGGTGATTCTCCGATAATTGGGGCTGGTCTCTATGTGGACAACGATGTAGGGGGAGCCTCGGCCACCGGGGTAGGGGAGGAGATAATGAAACACTGTGCCTGTTTCGCCGTAGTGGAGCAAATGGGGGCAGGACTTTCACCCCAGCAGGCCTGTCAGGCGGTGCTGGAAAGAATAGTGGAGAAAAGCCCTGCCGACCGCAAGATATTGATTGGGTTGATAGCCCTGAACAAAAGGGGAGAGTATGGAGCTGTTTCAATAAAAGAGGGTTTCTCGTATGCCATTTGCTCCCCTGAGGGCAGTTTCGTCAAGGAGGCGGATTTTATTGTGAGGTAGACAACAGAGGTCTATTACGCAAGAATTATGAGGAGGTTATTATGGAGCAGATAGAATATTTTGATTATCAGAAGGTGGCTAAGGAGATGAAGGTGCCTGATACTACCTTAAAGAAGATCGAAAGGAAGATTGGTGTCATCTGTAGAATCAAAACTACTGGCAAATTACTTTTTATAACGGTATATGCTCTATAATATTCTTGCGAGGTGATAATAGTGTATAATTATGGGAAATGTGAAATCTGTAACACTCCACTAGAGGAGAAGAATATCCAGCAGGACTTTTGGATTAAGGACAAATTGGTGGTGATTGAGAAAGTTCCAGCCGGGGTGTGTCCTCAATGTGGCGAAAAAGTTGTCAATGCAGAGGTAGGGGAATATATCGCTGAGCTACTTAAGGACAGTAAGCGTATTAATAAAGCACCTACCATATCTGTTCCCGTTATAAAGTATAAAATAGAACCCGTGGCAGTCTGAGTTTGTTTGGACGCACATAAAAGAATGACAACCGCAAAATATTACATACCTTACTTTACAGGTCAGTAGTTCCTAAATGGACCTTGACCGACATGCGCCATCTTTTAGTCATTAAGGTCACAACTTTCCACAGTCAACAGTCAAGCGCTCAGCGCCCAAGGATAATGTAGATGTTGTGTCCGGATTTGCAGAACTACATGCTGACTGATCATGCCCGTTGGGAAATGCAGCGGCGCAGCATTACCGAAACTCATGTAGATACTGTTTTGACAGTGCCAGAACAACGGGAAGAGATACGCCCCGGGCGTTGTGTTTATCAATCCAGATTAACCTTTGGCGAGCCGCCTAAGGTCCACTTGGTGCGTGTGTTTGTGGACATAGAGCGCGATCCGCCTGAGGTGGTCACCGTTTATCGTACCAGCAAAGTGCAGAAGTACTGGAGGTAAAAGAAAGATGCGAGTGATTTACGATCAAAAAACAGATACGCTCACGATTGTCTTAGGTGAAGCACCTGTGGCAGAGAGCGACGAAGACAAGCCAGGTATCATCCTGGATTATGATGCTTCAGGGAGTATAGTCTCGTTAGAGATTTTAGATGCTTCGCGCCGAGTGATTCAACCAACCCGAATGGTATATGAGTTGGCCGGACAACCGGCTTGACAAGAGTGGGCAACGAATCAGTGACGTGGTGCAAGATCGGCTAAGGCCGTATTGCCGTGTCGCAACTTCGCTGCTCGCCGGCCATTAGTGAACTCCAGCCCCCACTCACTAATTGACTAATTGACCAGTTGACCAGTTTACCAATTCCTACATTCTGTTCTGTAAGAAGGTCTGGGATCCAAGTTATGCGTTAACAACACCGAGAAACACCGAAATCACCGAATTAATGAAAGCCTTTTCGGCGTTTTTCAGTGTTTAAATCTATGGAAAAGACGTCTCCAGACGCCGATAGAATCGGTACTACAAACTGAGGAGGATATCTATGGAGAAGAAGTCAGTATCGCTATGGATCATCAGTGGATTGTTGGTTGCTTTGACATCCGTAGGAGGGTGTCTCAAGGGCGAACAAGGGCCTATGGGGCCTCCAGGACTGCTGATTCCAGGCACAGTGGAGGGCAAGGTGAAGCTCTGGAAGGATTATTATAACTTAGAGGAAGAGGCTGCAGGCGTGGAGATCTCCTTAGAGACCTCGTTAGAAGATCTGGGAGAACTGCCTGAATGCAGAGATACGACAGAAGTGGATGGGACATATAGTATTGAAGATATTCCCGCTGGAATCTACACTATGGTAGCCCAAAAAGAGGGCTACGGGACAATGAAGCAGTACAGCTTCTCTGTGGGCGGCGGGACATCCTATTTTTCGCCCGATATTTGCCGGGTAGCTAAGGCCCCTGCCAGCGTAACTGCCGAACAAGGCACTATTGAGATAGACAGTGAATTAATTCCAGCTATTGAGGTCTCCTGGGTTCCTGCCGACACCACCCTTTGGAATAGATACTGGATATACTACTCGACAGAAGTTTCTTTTGAGGATGCGACGTTTATAGGGCAAGTTGTTACCTCCAGCCCTAGCGGGATATTTATCTATAACTTATCGGCCGGAGAGTACTACTTCGGTATCTGCGCAGATAATGGTCTCTACTATGTGGACGAAACCTCGGGGGAGGTTGTCTTTCCTACTGTAAGCGATCTGGCGCGAACCGCAGAAAGCATCTTGGTAACAGAGACTGCTGGGGAAGGGAAAAAGGCGAAAATGCTCATCCCGCCTCTGGCCCAAAGATGAAGCGACTTTTCTCCGACCGGTCAGATGAGATTTAGGGCCCAAATGAACCGTAAACGGGTAACTCCAGAAGACTGGAGAGTTACCGCTTCAGCGGTTTATCAAGCTATACTGTGCAAAATCCGGGAGATTACGAAAAAGTGCGAAAATACAGAATATAATCTATGGAGTAAAAAAATAGCGGAGGCATCAATGCGAGTAGCAATCGGAGCAGACCACGTCGGATTTGAACTTAAGGAAAGTATAAAAAAGTACTTCGACTCAATCGGACAATCCTACCACGATTTCGGGGCCTATGAGTTAGACCCCCAGGATGATTACCCTGACTATGGGTTTAAGGTGGCCGAAGCTGTTGCCAGAGGCGAGTTCGACCGGGGAATCCTTATCTGCGGCACCGGCATCGGGATGTCAGTGGTTGCTAATAAAGTAAAGGGTGTTATCACTGCTCTGTGCACTACTCCCTTTATGGCCCGAATAAGTCGAACTCATAACAATGCTAATATTTTGGCCTTGGGAGGAAGAACCACCCAGGCAGATCAAGCTCTCGAGATAGTGAGACTCTGGACAGAGACTGAATTTGAAGGCGGAAGACACCACAGAAGATGCAGTAAGATATTAGACTATGAAAATCAGAAATGCAAGGAGAAGGAAAGTGGCGGCACTTGAGAAGACAGACCAGTTCTTAGCTCGGCTGGTCAAGGGGGAACAGACCAGACAGGAGGGTGAACTCAACCTGATCGCTTCTGAGAATTTCGCGAGTGCTGCAGTGCGGGAGGCTGCCGGGTCGGTGTTGACCAATAAATACGCTGAAGGCTATCCGCATGAGAGGTTCTATCAGGGTTGTCGAGTGATCGATGAAGTGGAGAAACTTGCTTGCGAACGGGCCCAGAAGCTGTTTGGGGCTGAACATGCTAATGTCCAGCCTCACTCCGGTTCCCAGGCCAATATGGCTGTCTATCTGGCCCTTTTAGAACCTGGAGATACTATCTTAGGGATGTCTCTTTCCTGTGGCGGCCATCTCACCCACGGCCTGGCGGCCAATTTCTCTGGCCGGCTGTTCAATGTTGTCTCCTACGGTGTAGATGAGAAGACCCAATTGATCAATTATGGCCGGGTAGCTGAGTTGGCCCGGGAATACAGGCCCAAGCTCATTATCACCGGTGCCAGTGCCTATCCCCGCACCATCGACTTCGCTGAATTCGGGACTATCGCAAAACAGATAGGGGCCTATTTGATGGCCGATATAGCCCACATTGCTGGATTAGTGGCCACTGGCTATCATCCCGACCCGGTGCCTTACGCCGATGCAGTGACCACTACTACACATAAAACCCTGCGGGGTCCGAGAGGGGGGATAATCCTCTGTCCAGAGAGATACGCTGCCCAAATCGACAGGGCCGTATTCCCCGGCACCCAGGGAGGTCCTTTAATGCATATCATCGCTGCTAAAGCTGCTGCTTTTGGGGAGGCTTTGAAGCCGGAATTTAAAACCTATTGCGGCCAGATTGTGGCCAACGCCAGGGCATTGGCAGAGGAACTGCTCAGTTTAGATTTTGATCTGGTGACAGGGGGTACAGATACTCACTTAATTTTAGTGGACTTAACCAGAAGCGGCCTCACCGGCAGAGCGGCTGCTGAAGCATTGGAAGAAACTGGGATCACCGTCAACAAAAACCCGATCCCCTTTGATAGACGAAGCCCCTGGGTCACCAGCGGCATCCGACTGGGCACGCCGGCGCTGACCACCAGAGGAATGAAGCAGGGACAGATGCGAACCGTGGCAAGGTTGATCAACCAGGTACTCTCACATATTGACAATGAGTCAGTATTAAATAAGATTAAACAGGAAATTAAGGAGTTATGCAACCATTTCCCTGTTCCTCACTGAGAGGAGAAAGATGCCCCGTCCGTCTTGGGATGAATATTTTATCGAGATTACCAAGCTGGTGGCTACACGTTCCACCTGTCTCAGACGCAAGGTAGGAGCGATATTTGTCCGGGATAAAAGGATTCTGGCCACCGGATACAACGGAGCACCCAAGGGTCTGAGACATTGTGAGGAGATAGGATGTTTACGGGAGAGACTCAAGATACCCTCTGGAGAA
>DAOVPH010000210.1 GCA_030629295.1 Candidatus Latescibacterota bacterium
ATCTCGATACCTTTTTGCCCGGTTTTTCCGGGAGATACGCTGAGGGCGGTAGATACGCTGATATTGCCACCCGGCTCTGTGGCGTCAAGGGCATTGATAATTATATTCAACAAAACACTTCGCAACTGACTGCGGTCCAGGGTACGCACAGGGAGCCCTTCCCCCGGTCTGAAGTCTAAATTTATTCCCTTTATGAGTGCCTGGTTTTCCACTAAGGAAATAGCGGAACGGACGAGCCTATTCACATCTGTTGGCTCCAGGTCGAGTTTCGTCTGCTGTGAGAAATCGAGTAACCCTTTAACAATTTTTCGAACGCGTTCCGTCTCTTGGGCTATTGTCTGGAGGTCTGATCTGACTTCATCGCTGATATCTTTATGCCTCAGCAGCATGTGGGTAAATGTTAATACCCCGGTTAGAGGGTTATTTATCTCGTGAGCCACCCCAGCCGCCAGTCTGCCAACACTGGCCTGTTTTTCAGATTGCAGTAGTTTGATCTCGCTCTCCGCCCTCTGGCGTCTATCGCGTTCCCGGAGGGAGGAGAGCATTTCTTTCAATGTTCTCTGGAGGACCTCGATCTCGCCCTTTGAAATAGGTCCGATCTCCGGCGAGAGGTTGCCCTGCGAAACCTGAGTGCTGGCCTCTACTAATTGATGCACTGGCCGTGTGATCTTGTCTGCTAAGATATATCCTAACCCAATCGCTAATGCCATGCCAACCACCGTTATAAGTATAAAGACTGAAAGGGCCTTCCTCCGAACCTCTGCATACTTCGCCTCCAACACCCCGACATATAGCATTCCCACTCTTTCAGCAAAGATATCCTCTATGGGTTCATAGGCGGTTATGTACCAATCGCTTACAACGAAGGCTCGGTCCGTCCACTTCTTGCCCTCTATCATCACCTGATCTCTGACCTCCTTGGAAACCCGCGTGCCAATCGCTCGCTTTCCGTCAGGGGCGAGAACATTTGTAGAGATACGGAGGTCTTTGAAGAAGATGGTAGCTGTTCCTATACTATGCCCCTTGTAGGTCTCCTGCTGGAAGACCGTTTCACGCACCCTGTCAACTATGGCCTGACTTCGGTTAAGAAGGATACCGCCGCAGAGAATGCCGAGCAATTCACCCTTATCGAAGACTGGGATGGCGGCCGCAAGGGCCATTCCGGAGGTCTCCTCTACTTCGGGTCGGGGAGCAGCCCTCGCTGTGGGAAGCAATTTGATTCTGGCTCGGTCGGCGAGTTCAGGGTCCTCGGCAAACAGAAACTCCTTGTTCAGAACAACTGTCCCCGATACAGCGACTCTGCGTTGGAGGACAAAGTTTGCCAAGGGGTTATCAGCCGAAGTTGTTTCCTTGGGTATAGGATTGGGTCCGATGCGACACAGCGTGTTGCCGTCGTTTGTGACTATGCCGGCAAAATCCAGTTCCGTCTGCTGGGCTAAACGCATGAGCCGACCGACAAGTTGCGGAGCGTCGCGCATCTCAAGGGCAGAGCGGAATCCAGGTCCCAACGTGGTAATGTTGAGGGAGACTGCCACGTTATTGATGCGGGTAGAGTAAATCTCTCTGGCAGCGTTCAGGTCCAACCTGATACGGTTTGTTGCTTCATTAACTACCGCTTTGTAAATGAGTTGGCCGCCGACTAACAGAGAAACGACGCCCACCAGGAAGGAGACGCTGAGAAAACTGATGATCAGTTTGGATCGGGTTGAGTAGAACAATTTGTGATCCTCTTTGCCTCATGCTTCTTAATCCCCGGCTCGATGTGGATGTTATCATCCACATCAAGCTGGGCTGTTATTATGCCTACAGGGATCTGTCAGGCAATCCCGTCAGCAAACATGAAGCCAAGGCTACCATCCAGGCACGTTGGGCAATTGTATCCTATTCGTAACGTCTATGAGAAATGAAAATAACTTCAAAAAGTCCTTGACAACGTCTCAGGAAATGTTATCTGGCGTCACGATTCTTCCGTTTTACTCAGGAAGCTGTAATTTCTCAGCATTACTTAAAAGAGTTTCTAAAAGGTTTTCTACACCTAATTCTCGGGCCCACTTCCGCAAATACTCTTTGTCAAGACTTTCCCATTGAACTACTGCAACTCCCAGTGCATCGCGAAATTGAAGCTCTGATGCGCTCTCTTTTGACCACTCTAACTTACTCAAGATAGCATCCTCTGGAGAAATGACGGCTACCGCAACCCCTAATATATTCGCGGATATCCGTCTCCCGAATTCTTCAAAGCTAAATGCACGGTTCTTACGAATAATGAGATCTGCTTTCCAGCCGGTTTGATAGTCAATCACATTGAACACAGACTGATCTCGAAATGCTTCTTGGGCAGTTTCTGGACTGACATAATAATCTTCACTTAGCGATTGAACAAAGGTGTTCAGTTGCGCTGCGGTGGGAGTGATTATCAAATCGATGTCATTAGTCGCTCGTGGTTCCCCATGTAAACTACTTCCCAGTGACCCTGAAATCATATAGGAAATCCCAGAATCTTCCAACTTTGCTACGAGCCTGGCTAAGAAATCTTTTTGACTCATTAACTTTTTACCTCAATATCAGGATAAGACTGATGGAATAATTCTTCTCCTATTGCCATCCGAAGAGCAGCCAAATGCACCGTGTTATCATCGTAATCAGGGTGTCGCTGTCGGACCCCAGATTCTATAATCGCACGAAGTCCATCGCTCAGTTCAAAAGCCATGCCGGCACGACCTGCAAGACCTATCTTGCGCAAAATTGAGAATCGGATACAAATAGCCTCCAGTGTTGTGTCTCTCGGAACCATGTTCATATCCATAGCTATCCTCCCCCATCTCAGCCGCGCCGCGAAGCGGAGTGGGTTGCATGCGCGCGCTCGGCGCAACGTCGTCTGCACAGCTTGTCGACCCGCACCGCCGGG
>DAOVPH010000219.1 GCA_030629295.1 Candidatus Latescibacterota bacterium
ATGGCATACCTCTGATGAACATTGAAAATCTCACTGAAAAAAAGATAGGGGATATGATTCCCTTAGATACACAGGTCTCTGTAAATGAGGGTATTAAAAGTGTTCTCTGGGAGATGAAAAACAGGAAAATGCCGGTGTGGTTCACCCCTGGGGTAGTTCATCTAAAGACAGTCCCTCAATACAGAAAATGGGGAAAGATGGATATGGGCACAGCAGATAAGGTCTGTTGTGTGGCACTGGGGATTAAGAACCAAAGCGAGCAATCAAACCTCCCTTATGAAGAGACATCCTTTATTTATGTAGAAATAGGGTACGGCTTCACCGCAGTCTTGGGAGTAATCAATGGCAGGATAGTGGATGGAATAGGGGGGACAAATGGTTCCTTGGGATTTATCGCCTGTGGGGGTATGGATGCCGAGCGTGCCATCCGGTTAAAAAACCCTACTCAGGATGTTGTTTTCAAGGGAGGAGTGAGGGACTTCGTGGGGCAAGGAATCGAGCCAAAGGACCTAAGGAGTCACCCGGAGGCAATGACCCTTCTGGCCGAGAGTGTCGAGAAAGATGTGGCCTCAATGTCGGTCACTGTTCCCCACCCTAAGCAGATTATCCTCTCTGGCAGATTAATAGGAGATGCTTTTATAAGGGAGGAACTGCGAGATAGACTCCAGAAATACAGCCAGGTGGTGAGAGTAAACAGACCTTCCCAGGTGGCGAAAGAGGCCGCCTGTGGCGCCTATATTATCGGAGAAGGCCTGCTGGACGGCAAGTATCGGATGATTGCAGAGATTATCGGCATCAGAGATTAAGAAGGTGTTCAGCAATTCGGCAGGAAAGGAGAACTCGAACAATGGGTAACAGCAAATATTCCATAGGTATAGATTTGGGGACAGAGTCGGCCCGCACCGTGCTGGTAGATGTGCTCACTGGCGAAGAGGTGGCCACCTCAGTCTACAACTATCAAAACGGCGTAATCGACAGGGCTCTGCCGGATGGAAAGACCCAATTAGAGCCCGATTGGGCGTTGCAGAATCCGGCTGACTACATCGAAGCACTGAAGACTACTATTCCGGCCCTGCTCGGCGAAAGCGATGTAAACCCCCGGGATGTGATCGGACTGGGTACAGACTTCACCGCCTGTACGATGATGCCCATTGACAAAAACGGCACACCTCTATGTATGTTAGATCGTTGTAAGAGCAATCCCCATGCCTGGGTTAAACTGTGGAAACACCACGCTGCTCAACCTGAGGCCGACAGGATCAATCAGGTAGCCAGAGAAAGAGGAGAGGCGTTCCTGGCCAGGTATGGCGGTAAGATATCCTCAGAGTGGTTTTTCGCCAAGACTCTTCAGATGCTGAACGAGGCCCCCGAGATATACGAGGCCTGCGATAAACTGATAGAGGCAGCCGATTGGATTGTCCTTCAGCTCACCGGAGAGGAAAGACGCAACCTGTGCACCGCCGGCTACAAGGCGATGTGGGACAAAAGGGCCGGCTATCCCAGTCGAGAATACTTCCGGGCACTGCACCCCCGGTTGGAGAATGTGGTAGATGAGAAGCTCTCCCGGGATATTTACCCGATGGGCACTAAAGTCGGTGGCATAACCAAACGGATGGCTCAGCTCACTGGCCTTAGCGAGGGAACTGCCGTCTGCGTGGGCAATGTGGATGCCCATGTGGCTGTGCCTGCCACCACTGTGACCGAGCCCGGCAAGATGGTGATGATAATGGGAACCTCCATCTGCCACATGCTGCTGGGCAGAGAGCAAAAGATCGTGGAGGGGATGTGCGGTGTGGTGGAAGACGGAATCCTGCCGGGATACTTCGGTTTCGAGGCGGGACAGTCGGGGGGAGGTGACATTTACGCCTGGTTTATCCGGAACGCTGTGCCCGGGGAATACTCCGCCGAGGCAGGGCGCCGGGACATAGACCTTCACACCCTTCTGGCAGAGAAGGCCTCTCGACTTAAACCGGGAGAGAGTGGACTTTTAGCCCTGGACTGGTGGAACGGCAACCGGTCTGTCTTAGTGGATGCCGACCTCAGCGGCTGCCTGTTAGGATGCACTCTGAACACCAAAGCCGAGGAGATCTACCGGGCGCTCATCGAGGCCACTGCCTACGGCACCAGAAAAATCATCAAGGCCTTTGAAGAGGCAGACGTGGCAGTTGATGAACTGTATGCCTGTGGAGGCTTACCGGAGAAAAATCCGCTGGTAATGCAGATATTCGCTGATGTGACCGGCAGGGAGATAAAGCTTGCCGCTTCAGCTCAGACCTCTGCCTTGGGATCGGCTATGTTTGGGGCAGTGGCTGCCGGCAGTGAGAACGGCGGCTACGATGACATCGTCTCTGCCGCCCAAAATATGGCCCGCTTGAAAGAGAAGACCTACCACCCTATTGCTGAAAACCAGAGAGTCTATGAAAAGCTCTTCGCTGAATACGAGAAGCTCCACGACTACTTCGGTCGAGGGGAAAACGATGTGATGAAAAGGCTGAAGAGAATCCGGGCCGCGGTGGCTGGGGGGATTAAGAAATGATTCCCTGTCTGGGAATACTTTCAAGACTGCGATCTAAATTGATCCTCTTTGCCTCCAGAAAAATCCTTGCTTCCCGCTGAAGAAATAGGTAAATTTATCGTTTGACAGTAGTCAGAATCTCTGG
>DAOVPH010000044.1 GCA_030629295.1 Candidatus Latescibacterota bacterium
GGAGACTGCCTCGAGGATTAAAGATGAGATCAAAAGGGACTTGATAGTGAGACAAATTGTCGAAAGACTCAACACCGACGAAAAAGCGGTTCACCGGGAGATGGCAAGACAGAAAAAACGACAGAGAGTGGTTGATATGGAACACGCCCCTCCTACAGAGACAGACACAGAACCTCAAGGTCCAGTGGTCCAAAGGGAGCTGCTACGGATTATGTTAGGCAGGAAAGCTATTGCAGAGGAGGTAATGAAGGAGCTGAGCCCGGAAGATTTCTCTGCTGGAGGTTTTAGGGAGATTGCCCAGACCATCTTCGAGGTATGTCGGGCAGCCGGTGAACCTCAGGCCGCCGTCATTATAGATCGCCTGCAAGAGCCCTCTTTAGCAAGTTTTGTGGCAAAACTAAGCACCGAGGGGTTAGATGAGAATTACATAGAGGAGTGCCTGATTGACTGCCTTCACCGGGTGAGAATTGATGCTATCTCTGAAAAGCTGAGTCAAATCAGGACAGAGATAGCCACAGCTCAGCGAGAAGGTGATGAGACCCGGCTGGGTAAGTTAAATCAGCAGTATAATAATCTGGTGAAGGAAAAAGCGAAATTGGTGGTTCAAAAAACTTGACCTTTGAGAAGAAATTTATTATATTATTTTTTTACAGGGCCCATAGCTCAGGTGGTCAGAGCAGTCGACTCATAATCGACTGGTCCTAGGTTCGAGTCCTAGTGGGCCCACTCACTCTTTACTTCATTTGTGATTGTGAGAACATAAAAAGAAAGGGCCTCGCTTTATGCGAGGCCTTTTAAAAAATCCTGCAAAGGTAATGCTCACTTCCGAGAGAACCATTTATGACACAGTGGTTGTCCGCCCGAACATCTCTTGCTTCCCCGTTCTAAGGGGCCTGTAATCCATGCCCGGAGCAGGATTCCCTCTCAAACAGTTTGGATTCCTCATCTGTTTTTGCATCACCAATGCAGGATAGTTTCAATTTAATACATTCCCTAAGTGAATGCAAGTATTTTTTTAGAAAAAATTTTGGGTACTTACCTCAAAATGACTCGGCTGGCAGTTTCCGTTGAGCCAACTCAAAGCTAAACAGACATATAGTATGCTCTGCCCCTACAGTTGTGTTGTGAGCATTTCCTTCAGCTTTTGCATATCCCTGGGCATCTCCACGCTGAATTCCAGATACTTGCCCGTTTGGGGATGAACAAGACCCAGGCGGGCTGCATGTAAGGCCTGTCCGGAGATGACTCCAAGTATACTTTCGGCTAAGGGACGGAACCGAGGGGAAAGGCTCTTAAGCCTTTTGTTCCTACCACCGTATTGGGGGTCACCGAGGACAGGGTGACCAATGTGAGAGAGGTGTACTCTGATTTGGTGGGTGCGTCCGGTCTCCAGTTTCAGGGAGACCTGAGAGATAAAATCAAATCTCTCCATCACAGTGAAGTGGGTAATGGCGGTTCGGCAGCGCTGCCAGGTGACCGCCATCTTTTTCCGGTCGGAGGGAGAACGCCCCACCGGGGCCTCGATAGTGCCGTCAGACTCCTCTACCACCCCCCACACGAATGCTTGGTAGAAGCGGAAGAGTGTCCTTTTCTGAAGCTGCTGGCTGAGGGCCAGATGGGTCTGGTCATCCTTCGCCACCACTAACAGGCCAGAGGTGTCTTTGTCCAAACGGTGGACTATCCCTGGCCGCAGCACTCCACCTATCCCAGAGAGATCTTTGCAGTGGAAGAGCAGGGCATTGACTAAGGTACCAGAGTAATTACCACAAGCAGGGTGGACTATCATTCCGGCGGGTTTGTTCACCACTAACAGGTGTTTGTCCTCAAATAAAATATCCAGAGGTATCTCCTCTGGATTTGCAGTTGATTCTACCGGCTCAGGGATGAATACTAACACCGTCTCACTGCCCTTCAAGGCGTAGCTGGCTCTCCGGGGGCTTCCGTCCACTGTTACATATCCCTGCCGGATTAGCTGCTGCAGTCGAGAACGGGAGCAACCGGTCTTTTCACCGGACAGAAAAACATCCAGCCTTAACCCCTTCTCCACAGAGGACACCGAGAGCGCAATTCTTCTGTCAATATTATCCGCTGTCATTTCATTTGCCGAGATTCCCCTTTGTTGAGGGAAAAGAAGATTAGAAAAATGGCACCGGCGGTTACCGCTACATCAGCTAAGTTAAACACAGGCCATCGGTATCTTCCTATGCCCAGGGAGAGAAAATCGATCACTTCTCCCCAGCGAATCCTATCAATGAGATTTCCCCAAGCCCCTGCCAAGATACAGGAGAGGGCAATAGGTACTCTCCCTTTTTGGCTCCGCATCTTCCATAATAACACCATTAGAAAGAGGATCACTACGCTGGAGATAACTACATGAAAGAGCCCTCCTCCTAAGGAGATTCCGAAGGCAGCCCTGGGGTTCCGAACATAAATAAGCTGGAAAAAGTCACCCAGCACTGAGACAGATTCTCCCGGCATCATCAGCTTTGCCACTATCTGTTTTGAAATTTGGTCTGCAAGAAGCACCGTTACCAGCATGGAAAGAATGCGCATCAGAATCCAGTATCCTTGCTATTTCAAAAGTCCCTTATCATCCTTGGACTTACATTCAATACACAAAGTAGCGTGGGGAACTGCCTTCAATCTCTCTATGCTGATATTCTTTCCACACAGGCGACATTTTCCATAAGCACCCTTTTCTATTCTCTCTAAGGCCTTGTCTAAGTGATAGAGATATCTACCTTCACGAGAAGCAAACAGGAAAGCTTTCTCTCTCTCCTCTGCTTCGGTACCTTGGTCGGCCAGATGAAAAGGATAGGAGGACAAATCCCCTGAGGAGTCTTTTACCGTGGAGCTTAAGGTGCTCTCCTCCAAAAAACCCATTTGTTCCAATATCTTTGCTCGTTTCTTCAATATCAGCTCTTTGAAGAACTCTAACTGTTGCTTTTTCATTCTTTCTTCACCTCCCGTTGCCAATCTGTTAGATAATGGCGATTTAACCGGGTTCCGCAGCGAATTACTTGACTCTTTCTACTGCGATATCTGCCGGTTGACCGTTTATTCGAACCGAGGTTCTCAACTCACCTTTTTCGTCTCCCCGCTGAAATTCAAGACATAGAGTCTCGACCTTGATGTAATCTTCGAACGCCTTAAGCGCTTTCTCTAATCTGTCAGTTGTCTGGTAGTAGATTCTGATCCGATCAGCAATCTCAAATCCCGCCTCTTTCCTCATATTCTGTAACTTATGCACGAATTCTCGGGCAAACCCCTCATCTATCAACTCCTCGGTCAAGGTAGTATCCAAGGCTACGGTCAGGTTGCCCTGAGACTCCACCACCAAGTTCTCTTTCTCTGCCTGAATTATCTCTACGTCTTCGGAAGAGAGTTGCACCTGTTGGCCATCAACTTTCACCTGCACATCCTTGTTCTCAGATAGCAGAGAGAGCTGCTCTGGGGTCAAAGAGTTCACAGCTTCTGCCATTTTAGGAACCAGCTTCCCCCATTTGGGGCCCAGGACCTTGAGATTGGGCTTTGCCTTCAGGGTAGTGAATTCGGCTGTGTCCTGAGCGAAGCGGATATGCTTAACATTGATCTCGTCTGTGAGCAGGGATTCTAAGCTGGCTAAGGCTGTCTTGCTTTGGCCGTCGGGGGTGACAATAGAAAGACTGGCTAGCGGCTGTCTGATCTTCACTGCGGCCTGGTTTCTGGTTGCCCTGCCCAGATTGGCGGCCCTGATGACCCAATCCATATCCTCCAGGAGTTGCCCGTCAGTGAGTTCCAGATCAACGGCAGGAAAATCACAGAGATGGACGCTCTCTGGAGAAGAAGGGTCTATGCTCCGCACCAGATTCTGGTAAAACTCCTCACAGAGGAAGGGGAGCACCGGAGCCATAAGCTTACCCAAGGTCACCAACACGTCGTAGAGAGTGAGGTAGGCGGAGATCTTGTCAAAATCGTTCTCACTTTTCCAGAAGCGGCGGCGGCTGCGACGGATGTACCAGTTAGAGAGCCGTTCGATGAACTCGTCAACTGCCCTCACCATGGTGGCCACATCGTAACCATCCATGAACTTTAGAGTTTTCTGAATCAGGGACTGAAGCTCGGCCGTGATCCAGCGGTCAAGCAGGGAGCGTTGGGCCACCGGGATGTCTTCTTTTAGGGGATTCATTCTGTCCAGATTAGCATAGGTGACGAAAAAGCTGTAAGAGTTCCACAACCTCAGGAATTTGCGTCTTACCTCATCGGCCAGAGAGTAGCCGAAATTCAGATTGTTGGCCGGATTGTGACTGGCAAAGAGCCAGCGCATCACATCTGCGCCCATACGTTCCGCAGCATCGTCGAACCAGATGGCATTGCCTTTGCTTTTGTGCATCTCCTCCCCGTTTTCATCCAAAACATTGGCATGACCCAGCACAGTGCGGAAAGGTTCACGGTCCTCCAGCACAGTGCTCATAGCCAAGAGGGAGTAGAACCAGTTGCGGAACTGACCCGGAAAACCCTCGGTGATGAAATCGGCGGGGAACCATTTCTCCCAATACTGCCGATTGTGCCGATAATCTAAGGTGGAGAAGGGGACTATGCCGGCATCCAACCAGGGATTACCCACATCGGGAATACGGGAAACCGGCTTGCCACACTTATCACAGTTTATCTTTACCGCGTCTATCCAGGGACGATGGGGAGAATGGTCTTCAAACTCTTCCCATCCCTCGACCGCTTTGGCTTTAAGCTCATCTTCGCTGCCGATCACTTCAAAATGGCCGCATTGACACTCGAAGATAGGCAGGGCTAATCCCCAGTAGCGCTTCTTGGAGATACACCAATCGTGCATATTTCGCAGCCAGTCTAACTCCCGTTCCAGTCCAAACGCTGGTATCCAGGTTATCCGCTTGGCCACCTCCATTATTTGATATCGGAGCTGGTCCATTGAGATGAACCATTCATCCACTAAGCGGAATACCAGCTCGGTATTACAGCGCCAGCAGACCGGATAGCGGTGAGTGTACCGCTCGGTTTTGTACACCCGTTGTTTGTTTTTCAAATCCTCCAAGATGGCCGGTGTAACCTCAAAGACATTTCGACCAGAAAACCCGTTGAATCCCTGGATAAAGTTGCCAGATTCATCCAGAGGGGCTACCACAGCCAGATTGAACTCCTTACTCAAGGCGAAGTCCTCTTTTCCACAGCCGGGGGCGATGTGTACGATACCAGTTCCCTCGTGACTGCTTACTTCTTTCCAGGGAATAACCCGGTGTTCCACCCCCAGTTGGGCCTCTAGTTCGCCAAAAGGCCCCTGGTAGGCAAGTCCTACCAACCGTTGCCCGGGTATCTCCTCTACGATTTCGTATTTGCCCTTTAGGACCTCCAGCCGCTCTTTTGCCAGGTAATAATATTCTTCTCCTTGTTTAACCTTGATATATGTGAACTCAGGGTGCACGGCAGCGGCCACATTCGAGGTCAATGTCCAGGGGGTAGTGGTCCAGACCAACAAGTACTCATTCCTTTTTTCCGTCAGAGAAAATTTAAGGAAGATACCGGTGTGAGTCAATTCCTGGTAGCCTTCGGTGGCGATTTCATGCTCGGATATGGCGGTTCCGCAACGGGGGCACCAAGGCATCACGTCGTGCCCCTTGTAAACCCAGCCCTTCTGATGACACCGTTGGAGAAAATGCCAGATGGTGTAGTTGTTCTCGTCGGACATCGTGTAGTAGGAGTTGTCCCAGTCCATCCAATAGCCGAGTCGAATCGACTGCTGGGTCTGAATCTGGGAGAATTTCCTCGCCCTTTCCTTGCACTTCTCCACAAAGCGATCGATGCCGTATTTTTCAATGTCTCGTTTGGATTTAAATCCCAGTTCTTTTTCCACCTCTACCTCAACCCAGAGTCCCTGGCAATCAAACCCGTTCTGGTAGCGTGTTTCGTGGCCCAACATAGCCTTATACCGCTGGAAGATGTCCTTGTAAGTGCGACCCCAGGCATGGTGTACTCCCATCGGGTTGTTGGCTGTGATAGGACCGTCAAGGAAAGAGAAGCGCTTTTTGCCCTGGTTTTTCTGGCGAAGCTTCTCAAATGTCTTGTTTTGGTCCCAGAAGTTTAGAATTTGGTGTTCTATCTGCAAAAAATCAGGTTGATTGGAAACTGGTTTGAACATCTATTCGGTCTCCCTTGTGAGGATGCAGCGCCGGTACATCCTTAATTACAAATACTTTCCTACGATCAAATCTAATCTGCTCTTAGTCTTGGCAGGTATTACATCCTTGGAGGTTATGATTGCATCCTTCAAAGCATTAGCACACTGACAGGTTCTCTGTTGGGGAATAAGCGGCACGGCTTTTTTTAGTATTTCTTTGGCCACATCGGCGTTTTTGAGCAGGTTTTTGATAACCTGATCGATGGTGACGATGGAGACATCTTCGCCTTCATACCAGCAGTCGTAGTCCGTCACCATAGCCATCGTGGCATAACAGATTTCTGCTTCTCGAGCCAGCTTTGCCTCTGTCATATTGGTCATCCCAATTACATCAAGGCCCCAGCTTCTATAAATCAGAGACTCTGCCTTGGTAGAGAAGGCTGGACCTTCCATATTCAGATAAGTGCCTCCCATATGAACCCTCGCTCCCACTTGGGTGGCAACTTGGCAGAGTATTTCTCGCAGCGCCGGGCAGAGGGGCTCAGCAAAAGAGATATGTGCCACGATGCCATCTCCGAAGAAGGTGCTTTCCCGGGCCTGGTTGGTGCGATCAAAAAACTGGTCAATGATCACAATATCCAGTGGCCTCATCTCCTGTTTAAAGCTTCCCACAGCGGAGACAGCGATAATCCACTCCACGCCCAGTTTTTTGAATCCATAGATATTAGCCCGGTAATTGAGCTCTGTGGGCAGCAACCTGTGTCCCCGGCCGTGGCGGGGTAAGAAAACCACCTCCCTACCCTCTAAGGTTCCCCGCCGGTATTCATCCGAGGGGTCACCGAAGGGGGTTTTCACTTTTACACTTCTTAAGTCTGTCATACCTTCGATGTCGTAAAGTCCGCTGCCACCGATAATTCCTATCTTAGCTTTTCCCACGTCTTTTCTCCTTTTAGATCTCTGAACACTGTGTTTCCGAAGTTGATCCAGCGGGAATAGTATGAACTTGCAGTCAGCATCGAGTCTCACTATCTACACAAATTTTTCCTTCAGCAAGTCTGCAATTGGTTTAGCAATTCCCTTGATTTCGATCAACTTATCTCGCCCTTTCTCACCGGAGAGGATGGAGATCTGGGATTTACCTATCCCCAGCCGTTTAGCCAGTAGTTTTGCCAGTTGTTTGTTAGCTGCTCCCTTCACCGGGGGGGCGCAGACTTTGACCTTCAGTCTTCCTCCTTCATCGAACCCGAGGATTTCATCCCGGGAAGCGTTGGGGTAAACCCTGACAAAAAACTGAGCCATTATAACCTATTGGAGAGATGAGCGGAGCTTTTTTTTCCCTTTATTGATAATCCCTTCAACAGAATAGATGAAGAGTGAAATCCAGATCACCAAAAATCCAATCAGGCGAGCTCTGGTGAAGGATTCCCCGTACACAAGTACCCCCAGTAAGAATTGCAGGGTGGGAGCAATATACTGCAGAAGCCCTAAAGTTGAAAGGTTTATTTTCCTGGCAGCAGAGGCAAACAGAAGAAGTGGCAGCGCAGTTACAATTCCGGTGAATGCAAGCAGGATGCTTTTCGTTGCCTCCACATGGCCAAATGACCCTGCCCCCCTAAACTCCAGAAACAGAAGACATGAAACTGCGGGGACGAACAGCATTGCAGTTTCAAGTGATAGCCCTTCAAGAGAGTTGAGGGCTGCAGTTTTCCTCAGCAGGCCATAAAACCCAAATGTGAAGGCAAGAGTGAGCCCAATCCAGGGAAACGCACCATAACCTACCGTGAGGTAAACCACCCCAGAGGCTGCGATTCCCACTGCTGTCCATTGCCAAAAGCGGAGGTTTTCTCTTAAGAATACCACCCCAAGCACCACATTGATCAGGGGGTTAATAAAATATCCCAGACTTGCCTCAACGATGTATCCAGAATTAACTGCCCATATATATGTATACCAATTGACTGCCAGAAAACAGGCGGTGCCCAAAAAAGTAATGATTGTAATGGGACTTCTCAATGCTGTCCCGAGCCATTTCCAATGATTTCTGTAGCTTAATACTATTAGGACAAATAGAAACGACCATGCCATTCGATGGCAAAGGATTTCAGCAGCAGGTACAGTCTGAACCGCTTTCCAGTAAACAAGAAGCAATCCCCAAAGAGAGTAAGCGGCTACAGCGTAAATAATTCCGATGTTCATCTATTTATATTATCTTATTTGCCTTGTGGCTAATGTGCACATCAGCCGCCGCATCCTCGTGGTCGGCTGCATGCGATTTTAGGAACTTTTTAATACTTGATCAAAGATTTCTCATAACCTTTTACGATGTATTTTTTCCTTTTTGAATTACCTCATGTCTCTCTGACCTTATTTCGATTATTCTTGGTGTCTTGGTGCCTTCGTGGCTAATTTCTTGGTTGCGGCTTTGCCGCTCTGTGGTTAAACGAGGTTCAGGGACTTTTTACGAGTCAATCAACGGTCAGACTGACCTGCAATCAATGGAGTGCTTCCCTGTAATTGATTGTCGGTTTGAGTCTGTTATACCCGACTTCTGGAAAAGAACTCCTTGATTGCCCCAATGACGATGCTGATATCTTCTTCCCTTACCTCCAGGTGAGTGACCAGGCGAATAGTCTGACCGCCTCGGATCACGATGCCTCGTTGCTTTAGATAGTCCGGAAGCTGAGCAGCGGCGGTTTTGCCTACTGAAACGAATACCATGTTGGTCTGGACTGAAGCGGAAGCAACTTTTAGTTCATCAATTTCGGCTAAGCCTTTGGCCAACAGGGCCGCGTTGGCATGGTCCTCTGCCAGTCTGGCGACGTTATTTTCCAGGGCAAAGATGCCCGCAGCGGCTATTATACCTGCCTGTCGCATGCCACCGCCAAGCACCTTGCGCCATCTGCGTGCTGCCTTGATGTGCTCTCTGCTGGCGCAGAGCAATGAGCCGACCGGGGCGCCGAGTCCTTTTGACAAACAGACAGAAACGGAGTCGAAATGACGGGAGATCTCCTGGAGAGAAACGTTGAGCTTGACGGCTGCATTGAAAATGCGGGCACCGTCAAGATGCAACTTAAGCCGGTGTTTGTGAGCGAAAACTGCAGCCTCCTGTAAGTAGTCTAAAGGCAAAACCTTGCCTGCCTGAGTGTTTTCAAGGCATAGTAGTCGGGTGCGTGCGAAATGAAAATTGTCAGGTTTGATGGCTTGAGTCACTTTGCTGAGTTCTAAGGTGCCATCCTGCTCAAAATCCAAAGGTTGAGGTTGGATACTGCCCAACACTGCTGCACCTCCGCCTTCGAATTTGTAGGTGTGGGCCTGTTGTCCTACTATGTATTCATCACCCCTCTGGCAGTGAGTCAGTAACGCCAGCAGGTTACTCTGTGTGCCGCTGGAAGCGAATACGGCTGCTTCTGTCCCCAGCATTTCCGCAGTGAGTGATTCCAAACGGTTCACCGTTGGGTCTTCCCCGTAGACGTCATCACCGACATCAGCACTCGCCATAGCAGCACGCATGGCCGGTGTTGGTCTTGTTACTGTGTCGCTTCTTAAATCAATGAGTTTCATAATTCTGTTCCGTAGTGGTTGTGCGAATTTGTAACAATACCTGGCAAAACGATCAAACTTACCTGACGATGCGGGTCACCCGCCTACAAGGCCGCGAGGCATTGCAGGTCAGGCGCACCCGTGGGTTAGCTCTTCCTGCACACTTCCCAAAAGCGTTCCCAAACTCGTCGAGTGTTCCGGATAAACGATCTCAGTCAGCCGCTTCATTTCCTTCCAAGTCGCGGGATCAACATTGGTACTTCCCGCATGTACTGCTCGTACTCTTTGCCAAACCGTGCCAGCAGAAGCCTTTCTTCGTAACGGGAGAGGTAATACAAGAAGCCGACCCCAATAAGCCACACGAGAGTAGCTGCCAGCGATATATTCAGTACCAGGAAACCAAGGTAAAGCAGGATCTCACCGAGGTAGATGGGATGGCGAACGACAC
>DAOVPH010000038.1 GCA_030629295.1 Candidatus Latescibacterota bacterium
ATATCCAACACCGAGAGGTGGGATTTGCCCCAGGAAGGGGAATAGAGGAGCGATTTCGCAGCATCATCAAGAAGCTTGTGGGGGAAACTGAGGAGGGCAAATGAAAGTCTACGATCTAATAATCGCCGGCGCCGGTCCTGCCGGCCTTACTGCCGGCATCTATGCTGCCCGGGCAAGACTGGATGTCGTCCTTTACGAGAAGATGCTTCCCGGTGGCCAGGTGGCTACGACCGACCTGGTCGAAAACTATCCTGGATTTCCCAAAGGGATCTCCGGAAGCGAGCTTATGGCTCGAATGGCAGAGCAGGCAGAGAAATTCAATCTTAATGTAGAGTCAAAATCTGTGGAGAATATCTCCCGCCGGGGTAATCTCTGTCTGGTCAAGACAGAAGATGGGGAAGGGCACCCAAGCAAAACTGTTATTGTGGCCACCGGGGCCGAACCGAAGAACCTGGGAGTGCCTGGGGAAACGGAGTTTAAAGGACGGGGCATATCCTATTGCGCCACCTGCGATGGCCCTCTTTACCAAGGCAAAAAAGTGGCAGTGGTGGGCGGAGGAGACTCTGCAGTAGAAGAAGCCCTGTTTCTAACCCGGTTTGCAGAGAAAGTCTACCTCATTCATCGTCGGGATAAACTGAGAGCCACGCAACTATTGCAGAATAGGACCTTTGAAAACAAAAAAATAGAATTTGTATGGGACTCTGTGGTCACAGAGATCAGGGGGGGGAAATCCTTAGAATCTGCGGTAATTAAAAATGTTAAGACAGAACAGCTATCAGAACTTGGAGTAGATGGCCTGTTTGTATATATCGGAACTGTACCTAACAGCGATCTTTTTGAGGAGGATATTGAGAGGGATAACAGGGGCTTTATCATTACTGACCAGGACATGGCCACATCTATTGAGGGGGTATTTGCCGCGGGTGATGTGAGGTCAAAGCTTTTGTATCAAATCGCTACTGCGGTGGGAGATGGGGCTACCGCGGCCTTCGCCGCCGAGAAGTTCATTGAGGAGGGATAAGCGGTGTGGTGCCGAAGGGGGGATTTGAACCCCCACGCTCTTACGAGCACATGGCCCTGAACCATGCGCGTCTGCCAATTCCGCCACTTCGGCAAAAAGTCTACCTTAAAATAACGAACATCTCTCCCCCTGTCAAGATTTTTATTGAAAACAGAGGGGATTTTTATTATAATAGAGACTGAAATGCCACCTGTAATACGAAATAAAAAAGCACATCACGATTTTTCTATCCTCGAGTCTCTCGAAGCGGGCATTGTGCTCCAAGGCACAGAGATAAAATCTATCCGAGAGGGAAAGGCGAATCTGGCCGACAGCTTTGCCCGTATTGAAAACGGGGAGGTCTTCCTTCACAATTTCCATATCAGTCCCTACCAGCAGGGGAACATCTACAATCACGCCCCCCTCAGGCTAAAAAAGCTGTTGCTTCACCGTTCACAGATAAAGCGTTTGATAGGTAAAGTCCAGGAAAGAGGATTCACGCTGGTACCTCTTAGGGTCTATTTCAAAAACGGAAAAGCGAAGGTAGAGTTGGCGTTGGCAAAGGGAAAGAGGGCCTACGACAAACGGCAAGATATGGCAGAGCGAGAGGCACAAAGGGAGATAGAGAGGGCATTGAAAAAATGAGAGGCTATTTTCTGGGATTTTTTCTGTTGGCGGCGGCTGTGGTCTCAGTAGCATCCTCCAGTTGGTGTGAGCCCATTACCATATCCTACACCGATGGCAGGTCTTCGTCTCAGATAGAGGCAATAGATCGGAAAGGCATCTGTTATGGCTCCCTGGTGGGACTGACCCATACCCTTGGTGCTTCTTTATACTGGGCTCCTCTGACGGGAAAAATGGTGTTCAAACTGGCAGAAGGTGAAATCAAGATCACCATAATGAACCCCACGGTGATGGTGGACGATCTGGCGTTTAATTTTCCCGTCACCCCTGTTATGGAGGAGGGGGCAATCTATGTGCCTATGAGGTTTTTCACCCCCTTGCTGGACAGAATAAGTCCGGAGAAGCTCTCCTGGGATGCCCCAAGTAGAACATTCCTGGTCAGCCCGGTGCCTACCAACCTTTCTGTGGCTGAGATTGAGGAGAGAGAGAACGGCACCTTGGTTACTATCCCCTCTTCAATCCATTTCGACCAGATCCAGGATACGGTGAGTGAGCCAAGTTGGCTTCATCTCTCCATATATGGTGGCAAGCTCGATCAGTCAGCCTGGGCCTTGCTCCAACCAAAGGGGGCTGTGAGACAGATTCGCACTTACCAGTATGCAAACTCCGCTCAGATCTCATTCCTACTGGAAAAGGGCATTACTTATCGGGTCTACCAGAAGGAAAACCCCAACCGGATTGTAATTCTGCTGCGGAAGGCCTCGGAAAAAACGCCCAGGGCCTCTGTCAAACGGGAAGAATTAGATCCCAAGCTGGACCAGAAGTTGTGGTCTATTGACACAGTGGTCATAGACGCGGGACACGGGGGCAGAGACCCAGGAGCAGTGGGATATAGGGGGTTGAAAGAAAAAGATGTGGTGCTGGATATAGCCCTTCGGCTCAGAAAACTCTTAAAAGAGAGGCTTCATCTCAAGGTAGTATTGACCCGGGATAAAGATGTGTTCATCCCCTTGCAACAACGAGCCCGGATTGCCAATCAGGCAAACGGCAAGCTCTTCTTGAGCATTCACGCCAACGCTGCCCATAGAAGAGGCGCCCACGGCACAGAGACCTATTTCCTCTCCGAAGCCAAAACAGAGGATGCAATGAGAGTGGCCCAGAGAGAAAATGCCTCGATAAGGTTTGAAGAACCAGCTAATTCTATCGAAGAGATTGAAATGGAGGACTTCTTACTGAGAGATATCAAAACCATATTGACCGAGATGGTCTCTAATAGATTTCTCAAGGAAAGTCAGGATTTAGCAGCAATTGTCCAATCAGAGCTGGTCAAGCAGATCGGACTTAAGAACTTAGGGGTTAAACAGGCCGGTTTCTATGTTATGTTGGGAACTGAGGCGTCAATGCCCAGTGTGCTGGCGGAGGTGGCTTTTATCTCTAACCTCAAAGAGGAAAAACTGTTGAAGACAAGGAGCTTCAGACAAAGGGTTGCCGAGGCTCTTTACCGGGCGGTTAGGACCTTTAAGCAGAAACAGGAGCAGTTGTTGGGGTCCAGCAGAGTGATTCCAAATTAACGTTCTCGCTTTTCCGTCATTGCGAGGAGCACTTCGCTATCGCTCAGCACAGGCTCCGCGACGAAGCAATCCCTCTGATGTCACGTTAGTTAGAGATTGCTTCGCTGCCGCTCGCAATGACAATTTATTGCTATGTTTTTTAGGAATCGCAACACTAATTCAACGACAGTTTCTACACAATAAGGAATGTAAATTGATACAGCGAGTGGACGGAAGGTTTCCTGCCCAGCTGCGGCAGGTTAAAATTACCCGAGACTATTTGAGGTATGCCGAGGGTTCGGTTTTAATCGAAACGGGCAGAACAAAGGTCATCTGTGCGGTAAGCATAGATGAGAGAGTACCTGTTTTCCTCCGGGGAATGGGCACAGGCTGGTTGACTGCTGAGTACGGGATGCTGCCCCGTTCGACTCAAAACAGGATTCCCAGAGAGATAGCCGGCAAAGGGATGCGAGGAAGAACCCAGGAAATTCAACGGATGATCGGAAGAACCTTACGGGCTGTCGTCGCCTTGGAGCGGATAGGTGCAAGGACTATCCAGATTGACTGTGATGTGATTGAGGCCGACGGCGGCACTCGCACCGCCTCGATCACTGGCGCCTGGGTAGCCCTTTACGACGCCGTAGAGAAGATGCACAAAGAGAAACTCATCGAAAAAGGCGTTATCCTCAACCAGGTGGCCGCTGTCAGCGTCGGCATCGTGGACGGCACTCCCCTGTTGGACCTCTGTTATGAAGAGGACGCTAAGGCCGAAGTAGATATGAATATAGCTATGGTCCCCTTAGGTGAGATCGTGGAGATACAGGGCACGGCTGAGCGAAAACCCTTCTCTTTAGAATTTATGAACCAGATGCTCACCATGGCTAAAGAAGGGATAACCCAGTTATTTCAACTGCAGCGAGAGGTGTTGAAACTTGGATAACCCGCCAAAAGAACTGGTACTGGCAACCAGAAATAGAGACAAGATCAAAGAAATCCGCAGTATCCTGAAACAGACGGGGATAAAGCTTCGCTGCGCTGAGGATTTTGAACACTTTCCGGTGGTAAAAGAAGACGGCAACAGTTTAGAAGAGAATGCAGTCAAGAAGGCCTCTCAAGTAGCCCGTCCCTTAGGACTATTTGCCATTGCCGATGACTCAGGTCTGGAGGTTGATTGGCTGGAGGGCGCTCCCGGAATCTTCTCTGCTCGTTTCGCCGGGCAGGAAGCAACTTATAAACAGAATAACCAAAAGCTGCTGGAGCTGTTAAAGGGAGTGCCGGCGGAGAAAAGGACTGCCCGCTTTCGCTGCGTAATCGCCTTGGCTTCTCCCCAGGATAGCGTCTGGACAGTGGAAGGCAGGTGCGAAGGATTTATCGCTGAAAATCCCCAGGGCAGGCAGGGGTTCGGGTATGACCCCATCTTTGTTGTCTCCTCACTGGGGAAAACCTTTGCTGAACTCAGTCCAGCAGAGAAAAACAAAATAAGCCACCGGGCACAGGCCTTAGCAGAGCTAAAAAAACTATTGGCAAGATTAGAAAAGGAGGAGAAAAATGAGCCATAGATTGATCAATTTTGCGGCAGTAGGGATTATCGCTCTTTCCCTTATTAGTTGTACCCCTCGAAATCCCCACTTCGTTGGGGGGAATATCTATCTGAGCCAGGGAAAATACGACGAGGCACTGAAACAGTTCCAGATTGCGGTGGAAGAGGAACCTGAAAACCCAGACGCCCGTATGGCATTGGGCAAGGTATATGTCCATAAAAGCCAGTACAAAATGGCCTGTGAGCACTTTGACAAGGCCATTGAGATAGCCCCGAATAAGCTGAAGGAGATAAAAAGCCAGAGCGGTTATTTCGAAATCGTGTACTACAATGCTGGTGTTGGATTTATTAAGCAGAGAAAGTGGGACGGGGCATTGAACAGGTTTAAGATGGTGGTTCAAATAAATCCCGACTCAGCACCGGCATACAATAACATAGGCTATATCTACGGCAAACTCAACCAAGAGGAGCCCATGTTAGAAGCTTACCAGAAAGCCAGGCAGATCGACCCCAAGAACACAAAAGCACAGTTTAACTTGGCCTTGTATTTCATGACCCAAAAACAGAAATATGACCGGGCAGCTCAATTGTTGGAAGAAGTGAAACAACTTGCCCCCCAGATCAAAGACACCTACCGTTTCCTGGGCGTATGCTATTCCAATCAGGAAGAATATACCAAGGCTGAGCAGGCATTCCTGAAAGCAGCAGAACTTGATAGTACAAACAAAGATGTCTTTTTTAACCTGGGACTTGTCCTGATACAGAAGGAAGAATACCAACGGGCACTCGACGCTTTAAAAAGGGCAATCCAACTTGACCCGGAAGACACAGAGGTGCTGTTCAATATGGGTATCGTATATATTATGTTGGAGGATTACCGGAAGGCAATAGATGCATTTACAGAGGTTATTCGCTTTCAGCCAGGCAACGCCGACGCTTACAGCAAACGCGCTGAGGCTAAGAGAGAGCTGGGATTGAAACAGGAGGCCTACGAAGATTTTAAAAGGGCAATGGAATTGAAAGGAGAATAAAGTAATAGGGTTAAGAATCTTAGAAGGTTAGATCAGCCACTAAGGCACAAAGACACAAAGGGAATATATTGTTTAATCTTTGTGCCTTAGTGGCTTTGTGGCTGGATTATTAGTTGACTTTTCAGTATTCATGTCGTCTCATCCCTATATTAAGCAGAAGGCCCACCAGCAGCATACTGGTCATCAAAGAAGAGCCTCCGTAACTTAGAAAAGGCAGCGGCAGTCCTGTCACCGGCAAAATCCCCATAGCCATTCCCACATTAACCAAGACATGAAAGGCTAAGATAGAAACTAATCCACCAGCCAGAAGACCGGCAAATCTATTCTTGGCTGAGGCGGCGATCTTAGTACCCCTCCAGATGATGAAAAGAAAGGAAAGCAGAACCAATATTGCCCCCACAAAGCCCAATTCTTCGCCCACCACTGAGAATATGAAATCGGTATGTTGCTTGGGCAGAAAGGCCAATTTGGTCTGAGTGCCTTGCAGGAGGCCTTTCCCCAGAATTCCTCCCGATCCAATGGCTACCTTCGATTGAATAATCTGGTAGCCAGCTCCCAATGGGTCACGATTAGGATCAAGAAAGCTGAATATTCTTTCCTGCTGATATTTCTGAAGTCTCCCCCATAGCACCGGCACAGCGATCCCGATCGCCAGGTTAAGCACTATCAGAAAGACTGCCGTGGCAAAAGAGGGACGGGAAAGATAGATCACTATCAGGAGTACAACTACAAAAACGCCCCAGGAAACCCATGAGAAGGCACAGAGAATATTGATCAGAGGAGCAAGGATAAAGAATAGGTATAAGGGCCTAAGTCCCGCCCAGTAAAGAATGGGGAAGAAAACTGCCACGAAGACCAGTGAGGTCCCCAGGTCCGGCTGTCTGGCCACCAGAAGCATTGGCACAAAACAGATCACAAAGCAGGTCAGAACCCGCCTCGGTGAGAGCTGTTCCTTGCGACAAAGATAACGAGCCAGGAAAATGACAGTCGCAATCTTAGCAAACTCAGAAGATTGAAATCTCAATGGGCCGATCATCAGCCACCTGCCTTTAACCCCCACAAAAAGGGTCGCCAGGAGCAGCAGAACAGCGATCCCATATATGAAATGGCCGAAGGCATTGAACACTTTGTTGGGCAAAACAATAACAGCCGCCATTGCCCCTGCTGAGAGCAATGCCCAAAGCGCCTGCCTTCGGTAAAGTCCCCTCATCCCTGCTGATTCACTGCCGTAAGTACCGCTGTAAATCATAATAATCCCAAACCCGACCAGCAGCAGGGTGACTGTCAGAAGGGGAACATCTAAGTTTCGCAATAATTCTTTAGTTCTTGCCATTTAACAATTCCTACCTAGTATAGCGTTTCATTAAAAAGTTGTCATTGCGAGCGTTAGCGAAGCAATCCCGTGGTGTAGTTTGTGAGCCTTGTTAGAGATTGCTTTGTCGCTTCGCTCCTCGCAATGACAGCGTAAAGGTTTTCATGAAACGTAATACTAGTCAATCATTCTTCTATTGATTCCACTCCGCACAGGGCACTGCCTGTCTTGAAACGCAATTTAACCAGATCGTCAACCTTCAAGGCAGTGCTCTCTTTGATAACCGTCATCTCCGGCAACTTCTGACAGACGCAGAAACCTCGCTGAAAAGCAGAAAGCGGACTTAAAGCACTGAGTTTGCCCGCTATCTCCCTGAAAGAGCTGATTTTCCCCACCATTACCCGGTCAAGACCTTTAACCAGAGTATTGCTTAATTCATCCACCCTCTGTAGCTGTTGGTCTAAACTGTCCTCAAATCTCTGGAGAGCATAACTGGAAACCAGCATGTCAACCTTTGTCTGGGCATCTTTAATGTCTCGCAACAAGCTATCTGTGGCCCGCTGTTGAAGCAGGTGAATTAAGTTCTGTAATTCATTTTTCTCTCTCACTGCCAGTTCTGCTGCCGCAGAAGGGGTGGGTGCCCTTCGGTCAGCCACAAAATCGGCGATGGTGAAGTCCACTTCATGGCCCACAGCGGAGATCACCGGAATACGGGAGCGGTAGATAGCTCGAGCGACTATCTCCTCATTGAAGGCCCAGAGCTCTTCCAGAGAACCTCCTCCTCTGCCGACAATCAGCAAGTTCACCTCACCATATCGGTTGAATTCATCGATAGCCTGGACGATATCGGCGGCGGCTCCTTCACCCTGCACCAAGGTGGGACGGAGAATCACCTGAACCCAGGGAGCCCTTCGGCCGATAATCTGGGAGATGTCCCTTATAGCCGCCCCTGTAGGTGAGGTTACTACCCCTACTATCTGGGGAAATTCTGGCAAGGGCCTCTTGTGTTCTTCGTCAAAGAGTCCTTCCGTTCGAAGTCTCTGTTTCAATTGCTCGAAGGCGAGCTCCAGTTCTCCTATCCCTGCTGGTTGCAGTTGGCGTACACTCAGTTGATACTGGCCTGCCCGTTCGTAAACGGTGATGTCTCCTTGGGCCAAGACCTTCATGCCACCCTGAGGGGTAAAAAAGAGCCTCTGGCTACGTTCTCGCCACATCACACACCTCAGTTGGCTGTACTCATCCTTTAAGGTAAAATAGAGATGGCCAGAGCTGTGACGGGTAAAATTGGAGATCTCCCCCTGGACCCAGAGTGTGGGCAAGTTGGTCTCTAATAACCCTTTAATTTGTCTGGTTATTTCGGAGACAGTGCAAGGTCGCTGCAAGTAGCTGTTCATAGGGTCATAGGGTCGTAGGGTCATAGGGTCGTAGGGGCATAGAGTCATCAGACCCAATAGACCCAATAGACCCAACGACCCAACAGACCCAACGACCCAATAGTGGCTTTGTGGCTGAACTGTTACTACAGATCTATCCTTAGACGCTGTATATTTTTAGCTTTGCCCGATTCTTCGTCCACATCTACCACTACGGCACATAATTTAACATCTCCCTTGGCCGATTCAAACTTAAGTGGAATCTGGGTAAGGAAACGATCAATGGCCGCCTTCTTCCGAACTCCAATGACTGAGTCATGGGGGCCGGTCATACCCACATCTGTAATATAGGCGGTCCCCTGCGGCAGAATAGTCTCATCGCAGGTCTGCACGTGGGTATGGGTACCGATGACTGCGCTGACTCTGCCGTCTAAGTACCAACCCATAGCTATTTTCTCCGAGGTGGCCTCGGCGTGAAAGTCCACCACAATCACATTCGTCCGCTGCCTCAATCGGGCAATCTCTTTGTCTCCCACCCGGAAGGGACAGTCCAGTTCGCGAATGTAAGTCCTGCCTTGAAGGTTAAGCACCCCCACCAGGACCCCAGACGGCGTTTGAAAAACGACCGCCCCTTTGCCCACTACCGTGGGGGGATAGTTTCCCGGCCGAAGCAGATATTCCGACCTTTCCAAGTAAGGCAGTACCTCTTTCTTGTCCCATATGTGGTTGCCGCTGGTGAGAACATTTATGCCATATGAGAGCAGTTCTTCGGCGATCTTCTCCGTGATCCCAAAACCACCGGCTGCATTTTCGCCGTTGCCAATACATATATCTAAATTGTATTGATCAAACAGAGAGGGAAGCAGGCGGCAGACTACCCTTCTTCCTGGCCGGCCGTAGATATCAGCGATAAAAAGAAGCTTCACTTAGTAGTCCTTTCTGAGTTAGCATCTGTCCGGAAAGTACCTATCTTCGTCTTTTAGTGTCATTGCGAGCGACTGCAAGGAGCGAAGCAATCTGTTGCAAATACAAGGATTGCTTCGTCGTTCGTTCCTCACTCCTCGCAATGACATTTCCCTCAAAACTGAGTTTTCGGACAGACACTATTTAGCGTAGTCAATAGCCCTCACTTCCCGGATAACCGTCACCTTAATCTGGCCGGGATATTCCATCTCCGACTCTATCTTTTCCACTATATCGCCCGCCAGTTGTTCTGACAAGGCGTCATCGACTATCTCGCTGTTAACTATTACCCTTATCTCTCTACCTGCTTGGATGGCGTAGCATTTTTCCACTCCTTCGAAGGAGTCTACAATGTTTTCTAACTTCTCTAACCGTTTAATATAGCCTTCCAGGGTTTCCCTTCTGGCCCCCGGCCTGGCCCCTGAAACGGCATCGGCAGCCTGAACCAAAATGGAGATAGGAGATGTGGGTTCGACATCTTCGTGATGGGCGGCAATAGCATTTTGCACCATAGGACTTTCATTATATCTCTTTGCCAATTCGAGACCAATTTGGGTATGGGTACCCTCTTCCTCGTGATCTACCGCCTTGCCTATGTCGTGAAGCAGACCAGCCCGTTTGGCCACGGCAACATCCAACCTCAGCTCAGAAGCCATTAAACCGGCAAGATAGGCCACTTCTTTACTGTGTTGCAACACATTCTGCCCGTAGCTGGTGCGGTATTTTAGTTTTCCCAACAGCATTATCAACTGAGGATGTAGATTCTGAATCCCTACTTCAAAGGCTGCCTGTTCACCAGCCTCCTTGATCATCTCTTCCATTTCCTTTTTTGCCTTCTCCACTACATCTTCGATTCGCCCTGGGTGAATTCTTCCGTCGGCTAACAGTCTCTCCAGGGCGATGCGGGCAATCTCCCTTCTGATTCGGTCAAATCCAGAAAGGATCACCGCTTCCGGGGTATCATCCACGATAATATCTATCCCGGTGGCATTTTCAAAGGC
>DAOVPH010000052.1 GCA_030629295.1 Candidatus Latescibacterota bacterium
CCAATTTTTTGAATATCATAGGCATCAGGACTCCGGTCGCTGAAGCAGCCAGAATGGCACCGAACATAGCTATTGCTACCACTACTCCCAGCATAAGATTACCCTGCCACAAGAAGGCAAGTAATCCCACTATCCCTCCGCAGGCAAGACCCATAATCAGACTGGTTCTTATCTCTCGGAACAGGCGCTCCCATATCTTTGAAGTGTCAATCTCCCCTAAGGCCAGACTTCTGACTACCAGGGTAGCCGATTGAACCCCCACATTTCCTCCCATACCCATAAGCAATGGAACAAAAAAGGCTAATGTGAGCACAGTACCCAGAACATCTTCGAAATGGCTCACTATGGTAGCCGAACCCATGCCACCAAAAAGGCAGATGACCAGCCAGGGAAGCCTTATACCTGCCACTCTGACGGGAGAGTGTTCGGTCATCTCCTCCTTGCTGGTGCCAACCATCTTTGCTATATCCTCGGAATCCTCCTCTTCAATCACATCTACAATATCGTCAACGGTGATTCTACCCACAAGATGGCCTCCCTCGTCCACCACGGGCAACACCACCAGGTCGTATCTTCTGAAGATATTGGCAACTTCCTCTTGGTCAGTTCCCTGCATTACTCTCATTACCTCACGGTCCATAATCTCGGGAACCCTTTGCTCCGGTCGGGCCAAGATCAGGTCTCGAAGAGAGAGGGCACCTACCAGATTCTGATTTTTATCCACCACATAGACATAGTAGATTTCCTCGTTTTCGCTGGCAGCCTTTCGTACCACCTCAATGGCCTCTCCAACTGTAGCGTTTTGGCCGACAGTAACAAGTTCTGCCGCCATAAGACCACCAGCAGTATCCTCCTCGTATTTCAGCAATTCCCTTATCTTCTGGGAAAGTCCGCTATCTATAGTTGCCAGCACACGCCTGGCTACATCCTCTGGCAAAAGGGCCACTAAGTCGGCGGCATCATCCGACTCCATCTCTCCCACCAACCTGGTTAGATTTCTCTCATCAATCTGTTCAATGAGCTCCTGTTGAGTGCGCTCGTTCACCTTAGTGACCACCTGTGGGGCGATAGAATCGTCCAGTAGATTAAAGACAAACTTCGCCTCCTCCGGATCAAGGTGGTCCATCAAGTCAGCTATATCCGGAGCAGATAATCCAGCGAGCAGATTGGAGATATCCCGCTGGGTCTCTTTCTCAATCAGCCCTCGGGCATCGTCTAATCCAGCAATTAGCTCACGTATGTTCTCTTGCAGTCCCTGCTGGTGGTTCTGTCCCATATTCGGTTTTCTCCAGTTGCACTTCTCGCATCTGGTCTGGGGGTAGTATACTGCCCCCAGAAACAATCAACTTTAGTGCTTCTTCTACACTTATCTGAAGGGGGATTATATCATCTTTAGGAATGAGAAGCAGATAGCCAGAGGTGGGATTAGGAGTGGTGGGCAGAAATATATTAACAGTTCGTTTCCCAGTCTTTCTCTCGGCCTCCATCCAGGATTCGGAGGTTATAAAGCCGATAGAATACATACCCTTACGGGGATACTCGAAGAGCACCGCCTGCTTGAGCACCGCCTTCTCCCCGGAGAGAAAGGCTTGACTGATCCTCTGGATAGTACTGTAAACGCCGTTTACCAAAGGTAGTTTGGTAAACAACCGGTCGAACATTTGAAGAAGCTTCTTCCCCACATAGTTGCTGACAAAAAGCCCCACCAGTAGAATAATCACTATGATGGTCAAAAAACCTAATCCCGGAAAAGGCTGTAGCCCTACGGAACTCCCCCACTTGTAGAAAACACCCTTCAACAGCCCATCTACCTTACTGAAAAGCAACCATAATAGATAGATGGTAGCAACGATAGGAATTAGCACAATCAGCCCGCTGAAGAACCATATTCTCAGCTTCTTCCACACCGATGTCCGAATTTTTTTCTTCAATTTTCCTCACTCTCCTCGGTTTCGATAAATCTCACCTTATAGATTTTCTCTCCCTCTTTCAGCATCCCATACTCTTCCCGCGCCTTCTTCTCTATGTAATCCAAGTCATTTAACAATAGGTCCTTTTCTCTTTCAAGCCCTGTCTTTTTCCTTTCCAGGATTCCGATCTCCGTTTCTAAGGTCTTTACTCTGCCTCTCAACTGGCGTATTCGAAAAATACCGTTCTCATTGGTAACCAGCAGATAAACAACAAACAACAATAGTGCCAGGAAAATCCAAATAATCTTTTTCTGTTTAGGAAAGCCTCTACTCGAGGAGTGCGGTTCGTCCATTCGGAATTCTCCTGTTCCCGCTTGAGAGGTTATCAAAATTGATATTTAAAGATACAACACCACGATAGAATTGTCAATTAAAAATCCCAGGGTGAAATAGAGAGATTTTCTGTGATAATTTGAGTATTACGACAATAATATTAGCTTGACCTGTAATCTGGGCCGTAGATAGGTGAAGTGTCTTACTAAAGCTACATAGAACATTTGCTTTGTAGACAAACCTTTGTATTTACTATAGCTCTTTTTTGAGCCCCTCGTCGGGCTGTTAGAGAGTAAGATCCCGAATCCGGGCTTAATTGTCCATAAGTAAAGTGAGGCTACAGGTATGGAAAAGCAGAAAGACAGCTTCAGAAAACTGTTACGTTTTACCCGACCTTACCGGAAGAGAATATTGATAGCGGTGACCTTCACTGGGGTGCTAACCCTGATTGGTTTAGTGCCTCCTTTGTTGATCAAACGTTTAATCGATGATGTGGTGGGGGCTTCCAGATGGGATATGCTCACTGGGGTGATATTGATGCTAATAGCCATCCCTATTGCTACAGCAGGGGTTTCCTTCTTGAACAATTTTGTCATCGCCTACATAGGACAGAGATTGGTATTCGATGTTCGTCTGAAGATGTATCGGCAGCTACAACGGCTTTCTATACGCTTCTACGAGACTATGAAGACCGGCAAAATCGTTTCTCGAATGATGAGTGATGTGGCTATGGTGCAGAACATGATAACCGGCAATACCATAACTATGGTGACAGACATCATTTCCTTCTGCTTCGCCACAGTGATTATTTTCTCCCTGAGCTGGAAGCTGTCCGTGGTGTTGCTGGGGATTTTACCTCTATACTTACTTAACTACAAGTTCTTTATGAGGAGAATTCGACGGACCAATATCTCCTATCGTTTTGAGATGGATCAGATTACCAATACACTTCAGGAGAGGATAAGCGGAACCCAGTTGGTCAGAGCTTTTGTGAAAGAACGGGCGGAAACGCAGCAGTTCTTAGCCGGCACCCGCAGGAGTCTGAACTATGCGATGCGGGGAGTGATCCACAGCGCCTCCTTCTCCACAGCCTCCAGGATTATCAACGGTATAGGTTCCAGTGTGCTCTTCTGTCTGGGGTGCTACTTGGTCATTCGAGGAGAGATAACCTACGGGGCAGTGACGGCATTTATGGCCTATGCCCAGAGACTACTTGGCCCTGCCTTAAGATTCACCGAAATCTCCAATCTAATCCAGCAGACCCTTGTCTCTGCCGACAGGATATTTGAGGTGTTAGATGCTGAACCAGAGATAAAAGAGGTCAAAGGGGCCAAGGATCTTCTCCCTATCAAAGGTTATGTAAAATTTGAAAATGTGACCTTTGCCTACACCCCTGGTGAGCCGGTGTTGAAGGAGATCAACCTCGAGATCCAGCCGGGAACCACGGTGGCCTTAGTAGGACACACAGGGTGCGGCAAGACAACCATAGGCAACCTACTTCTGCGCCTGTATGACCCCCAGTCAGGACAGATACTCATAGATAGCCGCAACATCGCCGAGGTTTCCCTAAAATCACTGCGCGGCCAGATCGGAGTCGTTCTTCAGGACACCGTGTTGTTCAACACCACCATAAAAGAGAATATCAAGTACGGCAAGAGAAATGCCACAGATCAAGAGGTCATAGAAGCAGCTAAGACAGCAGAGATACATGACTTCATTATGAGCAAAAAAGAGGGGTATGAGACCCTCATCGGGGAAGGAGGGACCAAGCTCTCGGTGGGCCAGAAGCAGCGTATCGCCATTGCCAGAGCGATAATTACCAACCCGGGGATATTGATTATGGACGAGGCCACATCCTCTCTGGACTCCGAATCCGAGGCCCTTATTCAGAAGGCGCTGAGAAAAGTCTTAGCCAATCGGACCTCGTTTGTTATCGCTCACAGGCTGTCCACCATTGTCAATGCCGACTTAATCATTGTTATGGACAAAGGCCGGATAGTCGAGACGGGCACCCACAGAGAGTTGTTAGAGAAAAAAGAGGGCTTTTATCGCCAACTTCACCAACAGCAACACGCATCACTCAGAGCGGCTTAATTCATGGCGCACAAAGCCGCAGCCAAACAATTGGCCACGAAGGCACAAAGACACAAAGAAAATCGAAATAAGGCCACAGTGGTATAGACCGAATCGTGTTATGATCTTCGTGTCTTCGTGTCTTCGTGTCTTTGTGTCTTGGTGGCGAGATTTGACTTCAGGATGAAAAAAAACTGGAAAGGAAACACCACCAGCAGCAACTATGAAAAAGAGCGAAGAATCTTCTTATAGAAGCATCAAAAGGCTTATTGGGGCTTATTTAAGACCCTATTGGTTTAGGGTGCTCATTGTAGCCATAGTCACTTCAATGAGTGCTATGGCTCCCTATGTTTTTGGCTACCTGGGTAAGGTTATGGTGGACGATGTGCTCCAACTGGGAGAGATTGTAAAGAAGACTGTGCCTGAACAGCTCAATCTCTTGGTGTTAGTCTTCTTTGCCTACATAGCTGTTCATCTGCTCAGCATAGGGTTCACCTGGTTCTATTCTTATAACCTCGCTTATGTAAGTCAGAGAATAGTTTATACCTTAAGGCAACAACTACACGAAAAACTACAACGCCTGCAGATGACCTTTTTTGATCAGCGACAGACGGGAAAAATAGTAGCCAGGGTCATCGATGATGTGGATGTGATTCAAGGCAATGCCACCTATACTTTGATCAATATCATCTCTCAGGTCGCTCTGTTGTTGGTGGGTGTGGTAATTTTGCTTAAACTGAACTTCACACTTGCCTTTATTGCCTTTGCCACCCTTCCTCTCTATGCTATTAGTTATCAGATCCTTGTCCGAAGAATACGGGAAATAAATCAATCGCTGCGCAAGAAAAACGCTGAGATATACGGTCTGTTGGACGAGAAGATCACCGGAGCCAGAGTGATTAAGTCATTTGCCCAGGAGCATTTTGAGATAAGAAAGTTCTTCCGGAAGGCAACCAAATTCATCCGGCTAATCATGAAGAATGTTCTGTTCAACAACACCTTATCTGCTATTGCCACCCTGATAAGTGGTGTGGGCACAGCAGTGGTACTCTGGTATGGCGCTCTGCAGGTTAAGACTGGCACTATGTCCTTAGGTTCCCTGTTATACTTCTATTCAAGCGTAGGAGTGCTTTTCTCCCCCTTGATCACCTTAACCAATATGAATGTCATTACTCAACGGTTACTTACAGTGTTGGGCAGGGTCTTCTCTGTCTTAGACGAAGAGGTGACAATCAAGGATTCAGAGAACGCTGTGGAGTTGGCCGAGGTGAAGGGGGCAGTCAGTTTCCGTCATGTTTGGCTAAAATATGAAGGGGCAAATGAATATGACTTAAAGGATATAAACTTCGAGGTGCCTTCTGGCTGTACGGTTAGTTTGGTGGGCCCCAGTGGGTCGGGGAAAAGCTCTCTGGTAAATCTGCTTCTGCGTCTGTATGATCCAACGAAAGGAGATATCTTGATTGACGGGCAGAGCACTAAAGGGATAAAATTAACATCCTTACGGAAGCACATCGGTATGGTACCCCAGGAGGCAATACTCTTCTCCGGGACTATCGCTCAAAACATAAAGTACGGCCGCTTTAACGCCACCCCACAGCAGGTGATAAACGCTGCTAAAGTGGCAGAGATACACGATTTCATCTGCTCTTTACCCGAAAAATATGAAACACAGATAGGAGAACGGGGGATGAGCCTTTCTGGTGGGCAAAAACAGCGGTTAGCACTCGCTATGGCCCTGTTGACTGACCCCACTATTCTTATCTTGGACGACAGTACCTCTGCTTTAGACGCGGAGACAGAGGCAAGACTATGGGTAACGTTAAAAAAGATAATGGCTAACAGGACATCTTTTGTTATCACCCATCGCATCTCCACAGCGATGAATGCCGACTTTATTCTGGTGTTGGACAAGGGCAGAATAGTCGAAAGAGGCAGTCACGAGGAGCTTATCGCCAGCAGTGGGATCTACCGTCGACTTTTCGAGCAGCAACGGACAGCTGCATAGGTTATGTCTCTTTGGCAATTTCCTCCGTGCTGAGTATCTTCTTGGACGAAGTATCATAGTATTTTTTTATACATTCGTTACAGTCCTCACAGGGCCGCTGGTAGCAGTCCCGGTGTATTCTCATAGGATAATGGTTTTGGAACGCCAGCTCACATTTGGGACTGCAGAACAGAAAGCGTTCTTGATAAGTACCGAAGGCAGCGAAGGTCTCCAACATCTCTGCCCGTTGGGCAGTTCTACCGCACCAGTCGCAGACAGCGGCCTCTTCTCTCTCCTTCTGTTTCCTTCTCTCGGCTATTTCCTCCTCCGCCCAGGCAAACTCAATGTAGCTGACATTGGCGCTTGACACTTTCATCCTCACCACATCATCGCTAATGCAAAGGATGTTCCCTTCCTGGGTATCGAATGTGTTGTCACATTCCAAGGTAGTACCATCCCTGAGATGGACAATCATCCTACCTTTTTGCTGGGGAGAGATAAAAGATGACCACCCGCAGTGAGGGCAGATACTGGTAAAGAGAAATTGCTTGGTTTTCCGACCACATTCTGGACAGCGGCCTTCTTCCAGCAGCTTAAGCTGTTTCAGCGACTCTTTTGCCGCTTCCTTCACCGTGGCGTCGATATCAGTAATTACCTTCTTTACAGAGCCCTTACCCTTTTGGGATAACAGCGAGAGTTCCTCCTCCGCCTCTTCTTGCTGCTCCTTAACGACCGCTTCCTTTTTCTCTCCCGTCTTTTCCTTATCTTTGCTATCCTTACGTAGTTTAATCATTTAAAATCGCCTCCTTCAAATCAAGGTTGATTGACTCGTAAAAAGTATCAGAAACTGATCTTGCCACGAAGGCACCAAGGACACCAAGAAAGAATATCCTTAATAATTAGATAGTTATACATTCTGTTTTCTTTGTGCTCTTTGTGTCTTTGTGGCCAGATTTGACTTTTTACGAACGGATCAAGGTTGTCAGATAGAAATCGATATCCGGACAGCTGATATCCGTGTTATATCCCTATGACACAAGATTACACAAATAAGCAGCGAAAAATGCAGCATAGTTCCCCACAGCATACCCAATCAGCGCCATCAATATGCTAACTGGCACCAGCCGTTCGTCGTGGTAAGCGGCCACCACCGGAGCACTGGCCGCCCCACCAATATTGGCAGCACTGCTAATGGCAGCAGTGTGAATATCCATCCGAAAGAGCCGAGCGGCAAATAGAATAAATATGCCGTGGATAAATATCCACACATATCCGCCAGCAACGAAGGGAATAGCCTGCCCGGCTAAGCCAGACACGATGGCTTTTGCCCCCATTCGCGCCACAAAAAGATAGACCAGTGCCATCGCTAATTCATGACTACCGGGAATTCTTTTGGCAGGCAGGAACGACAATCCCAATCCAAAGGTTGTCACCAGTAGAATTCTATAAGTCCCTTCGGTCAACACAGGGGGGAGTTCAGGTATATTCTGGGCAATCAATCTGGCCAAATAAGCCACCCCAAAGCCGATAGCCAGTAAATACAACAGATGTCGCATTTCTGGCTTGCCTTTTTCTACAACAAGCTCACTTGCGGAGGTTTTCAACCGGGTAAGCCGCTCATTGGTCACGCCGGTGAATCTGTGAAACCAGTTCGCCATATTCTTGGATTGCAAAAGCAAGGGTAACCAAACCAGATAAACGGCATTGTCGGCGATTACCGCCAGTCCAAAATGCGTTCCAGAGGTTTCCAGTCCCTCTGCAACCGCCGCCATATTGCCGGTGCCCCCAATCCAGGAACCCGCCAGGGCACCAAACCCTTTCCAGGCCTCCGGGTCGAGCCATCCTTTTACCAAGAAGTAACTTATTGGTGCGCCGATGACAACGCCCGCCGTCCCGATGAGCATCACCAAGACCCCCCGTCCCATCACCTTCACTGTGGACCGGAGGTCAACATCCAACAGGAGTAATACCAAAAACAACGGCAGTAAATTGTCTCCCATCCAGCCATATACGGGGGAGTCCGAAGAAATCAATCCCAGATTGGAAAAAAATGCCGGCAGCACATAGATAAAAAGCAATGGTGGGACATAATTGAACAGCTTCCAGCCAGTTTTTTTCTCCAGAAAAAACCACAGAGCAGCGTTAGCGGCTAAAACAAAAAGAATACCTGTCGAATTGGTTATTAAGGCGTTCTCCATATTTACACCTCAATCCTTTCGGTCAAAAATTGGACAACGGTTTTTTCTTACCTTTGATAGTGCCGATAGTTCCGGCAATATTGGGAGATGTATCTCACCCGCTCTATGTCACCTGGGGGCGGCACCTCGTCGGATGCACCCAGGATAAGTCTGGGATAAAAAAGCTCTACTGTCCTTTCCACACACTCCTCCAGTTCCTCCATCGGACGGTCAGGCAGAAACAGAATGGCAGGGATCACATCCAAGAGGATTTTGTCCCCTATCGCCTCTTTCATCTCCTCTAAACTCACATCCCCCTGAGGAAGGGGAGTAAGGGCCTCCAGTCCGTCGAAGGGCAAGTCCTTAAGATATTTAAGTAGAGGTCTGAAGCTTCCATCTATGTGGATGTGAGTGTATATTCCGGCCCTTCGTAATTGCTCCGACCTCCTCTGGTAAAAGGGAATGCAGTACTTCTCGAAATAGCGCGGGGAGACTATGTTGCCGTCTATGTTCTCTCCGAAATTGACTATCCTCACCTTCCCGTAAGATATTATACTTTCGTAGAGGGCGTCGTAGGAGTTGTCAATGGCCTGCATGAGTCTTTCGACCTTCTGAGGAACATCTGCCAGGGCGTAGATCAGATTCTCCAGACCCATCCCGTACAGAGCCAGATGCTGATAGCCGCTCCGGGGAAGGAAGAACTGGGGCTCGGCCCTCTCCCCGAAGAATTCGTCCCCCTTCTCGAAGTTCTCCTTTACGAATGCAAAACTCGTGTTTCCGAAGAGCCATATCGCCTTTTCTATGTCGTCGCTGGTTTCGATGGGATATTTCACGATGCGCCATTGTTCTTCGGAGGAGAGCCTCTGCTCGCTAACCAACTCCCCTTTCGGAGTCTCGGTGATGATGAGCTTCCTTTGCCCGTCTATTTTCTCTTTTGTCTTTACCTTATCCGAATATCTGAGCTTTACGGCTCCCGGAATCCTTGTGAAGTAGTCTATATA
>DAOVPH010000168.1 GCA_030629295.1 Candidatus Latescibacterota bacterium
ACACGGCCATGTAGATATGGCCGCCTATGATGACTACCTTTCAGGCAAACTCCAGGATTATGCCTATCCTGAGGAGAAAATAAAGGAAGCCCTCAAGGACTTGCCCAAAGCATAGGTGAGGGAAAGTGTGAATACCACAGGTGGGCCCGTAGCTCAACTGGCCAGAGCGCCGGACTCCAAATCCGGAGGGTGTGGGTTCAACTCCTACCGGGCCTGCCAGAGTATGCTGAGATGCGTCAGAAATAGATTTCTTCGACAATCTCCCATTCATAATTGCTCCCCCCTTTTGTTCTGCTTCAGATATAATGACAAGTGACATTTTTCCAAAAAGAACATCAGATTACTACGGAGAGCAGATTATAGTTTGTATATGACAGCACTTTCAATAGTCATTGCGAGCGATAGCGAAGCAATCGCAACCTCCCGAAAAATAAAGAGATTGCTTCGTCGCTTCACTCCTCGCAATGACAGTTCTTAGCAGACGGATTCAGGTAATCTATTTTGTGCTCCCCATAGTAACTGGAGTTTGTTGACAACACCAAAGCGACAGCATAGGACTACTTCTGATATTCCAAATGATTTTTTGGTTGACAGATAGACTTCTTGGGCATATTTTTAAGGATACCATTGGCATGTCGAAACAGAAGATTATGGATTACAATCTTTGACTAAATGAGGACTTCAATGGAGCCGATAAGGATAATTCCCTGTTTAGATGTGAAGGATGGACGAGTAGTAAAAGGAGTGCATTTTGTCAATTTAAGGGATGTGAAAGACCCCGTTGAGGCTGCCGCCGAATACGAAAAGGAAGGCGCCGATGAGATAGCATTCCTTGATATCACCGCCACAGTAGAGGGACGCAAAACTATGGTCGAGCTGGCAGCGAAGGTGAAACAACAGGTGAGAGTCCCTTTCATAGTGGGCGGTGGGATAAAGACTACAGAAGATATGGACAAACTCTTCCAAACGGGTGTGGACAAGGTCTCCATAAATACAGCAGCAGTAAAAAATCCTCCCCTCATAAAAGATGCCTCGGCAGAGTATGGACAGCGGGTAATAGTAGCGATTGATGCCAAAGGAACTGAAAATGTGAATTCTGGTTTCGAGGTGGTGATCAACGGGGGGCGCACCCTTACCGGATTAGATGCAGTGAATTGGGCTGGGCAGGTGGAGAGCCTGGGAGCCACAGAGATTCTTCTTACCAGTATGGATGCCGATGGTACTCAAGATGGCTATGATCTTGGGCTCACCCGCAGCGTTGCAGAAGCTGTGAGCATCCCGGTTATCGCTTCCGGAGGAGCAGGGAATCTGGAGCACCTTTACCAGGCAGTGACTCAGGGAAAAGCCAAGGCAGTATTAGCTGCCTCCATCTTTCATTTTCGCCAACACACTATTCGTGAAGCAAAAGAGTACTTGCAAAGCAAGGGAATTCCTGTAAAGTTGTGAGGGAACTGATGAGTATTGCTCAGTGGCGTGATCGGATTGATTTGCTGGATGAACTTCTGCTCCAACTGCTGAACCGCCGAGCTCAGTGTGTCTTAGAATTAGGGAAGATTAAAAAGGAAAAAGGACAACTTGTCTATTCTCCCACCAGGGAGACAGCGCTTTTGGATAGGATTCAGAACCTGAACAAAGGCCCGTTAAGTAAAGAATCTGTGAAGGCCATATTCGAAAAAATTGTCGCTGAGTGTAGGGACTTACAGGAGGAACAGCAGTGATTGTAATCCTCAGGGCAGATGCACCAGAAACAGATATTGACCAGGTAGTCAGGATATTAAAGGATTCGGGCTACCGGGACGCCCACATCTCGAAGGGTTTAGAGAAAGTGGTGGTGGGAGCCATCGGTAGACCTCAGCAGGACAAAACCCTTATCTCCGAGCGGCTCAAGACATTACCCTTTGTGGAGAACACTATCTCTATCTCTAAGCCTTACAAGCTGGTGAGCAAGGAGTTCCATCCGGAGAAGACAGTTATTAAGGTGGCGGATGTGAAGATAGGGGGGGAGCAGATAGTAGTGATGGCTGGGCCCTGTTCGGTGGAATCGAGGGAACAGTTGCTTTCCACTGCTCGATTTGTTAAATCGGTAGGAGCTGATATCTTAAGGGGAGGTGCCTTCAAGCCCAGTACATCCCCCTATAGTTTTCAGGGACTGGGAGAAGAAGGATTGAAGTTATTGGCTGAGGCTCGCCAGCAGACTGGTCTGCCTGTTATTACTGAGGTGATGGATACCCGGGATGTCGAACTGGTCAGCAGGTACGCTGATATACTGCAGATTGGCACCAGAAATATGACCAATTTTTCCCTTCTGCAAGAGGTTGGCTTTTCTGAAAAGCCGGTGATGTTGAAGCGGGGAATGTCGGCGACCATAGAGGAGTGGCTTCAGGCAGCCGAGTACATTGCCGACAAAGGCAATTCCGCGGTGATCTTGTGCGAGCGGGGGATCAGAACCTTCGAGAACTTCACCCGCAATACCTTTGACATCAACGCTATCCCGGCGGTAAAGCAGCTCAGTCATCTGCCGGTGGTAGGCGATCCCAGCCACGGGACCGGAAGGTGGCAACTGGTGGCCCCGGTAGCCCGGGCTGCCATAGCTGCCGGCGCCGATGGCTTGATGATTGAGGTTCACCCCAATCCTTCTCAGGCACTTAAAGACGGCGCGCAGTCGCTCACCTTCAGCGATTTCAGAAAGCTGATGATAGAGCTGAAGGCCATAGCTAAGATCACGGGACATAGGAATGTAGGTAATTAATGGGTGTCACTACAGGGGATAGAACTGAGAACAACCGCAGAGGGATTTCGGAGGGTTCGGATAGACTTTAAGGGACAGAAGCCTTTTGTTATGTTAAGATTCTAAGATTATCCTGACCATGAAAAAAGGTATCTGTGGCTAATTCAGAGCAGTAGAGTATATTTATTTGTATTTTTTTCTTGACATCTTCTCTCTTTTGCATTACTATTTATCTTAACTTTCTCCTGAGTATCAAACTATACACTCGAAAGGAGGTGAGAGAAGGGAATAGTGCACACTATGCCATCGAGATCTGGTAACCGTTTCGATGGGTTTTTCTTTTTGAGGACTGCTATCACTTAAGAAATTAGGGCAAGGAGGTGATGCAACTCGGGACCTTTGTCTACTGGAAATTAACAATAGTTGTCCAAATACCATAACGCTATTACATGACAGCTATTGCCCGTAGAAAAGTGATTTATTGGTTCAAAAATAGCATTGATGTAAATAGATGAAACCGGATGTTGTAACCCCCTGTTTGAATCTGTCTGAATCAATGCTAATTTAAACACAGAACGATTTTCTACAGGAGAGAAACAATGGAACTAAAGGGAAGAATACGCCTGGTTATCTTTTTGCTGCTGGCAGGTGTTCTTACTTTCTCCGGGGTTGTTTTTGCTGGCACAACCGGAAAGATTGCAGGGAAGGTTGTGGACAAAGAGACCGGAGAGACTTTGCCAGGGGTAAATGTGATAATTAAGGGCACTGGACTGGGAGCCAGTACCGATTTAGAGGGAAGATACTTTATTATCAATATCCCTGTCGGTGCATACACCTTGAAGGCCTCAATGATCGGCTATGTAGAAATGGAGATAAGGAATGTAGGGGTCATTGTTGATTTGACAACTACCATCAATTTCTCTTTAAAGCCGACTATTATAGAGGTAGCCGAGGCTATTACTGTGACGGCTGAGAGGCCTCT
>DAOVPH010000045.1 GCA_030629295.1 Candidatus Latescibacterota bacterium
CGACAAATTCATCCTCCACCTCCTATGGTTAGAGAAAGTTATTAAACCACTGTTTTACCTTACTAAATGTTCCAGACGGCCCTAACTGATATCTGTCTCGTTGTATCTTATCATCTGTCCTGCTAACCGAATAATGAAGCAGCCCTACAGCGGTAGAATAGATGGGGCTTTGGATGGCATCGGCCAAACCCGTCACCCCTTGCGGCATTCCTATTTTTGCTGGCATTCCGAACACCTGTTCCACCTGCTGGGTACTTCCCTCCAGCATAGCACCTCCCCCGGTGAGGATTATCCCGGCGGGCAACAGTTCGGCGTAATCGCTACGTCTTATTTCTCGCAGGGTAAAGTTGAATATCTCTTCCATCCTGGGCTGAATGATGGAGGATAAAAGCCCTTTGGGCACTTCTTTGGGAGGACGTCCCCCTACCATCGGCACCTGGATCTTCTCTTTGTCGTCGACCATCGAGAGGAAGCTACAGCCGTGTTCCTTTTTAATCTGCTCGGCCTGATCCAGAGGGGTGGACAAACCGATGGCGACATCATTGGTGACATTTCTCCCTCCCAAGCCGACGACAGCAATATATCGGAGAGCTCCTTCGAAAAACAGCGCTATATCAGTGGTCCCCCCTCCAATATCCACAACTGCCACCCCCAACTCCGTCTCATCTGGAGAGCAGACAGCATAGCTGGAGGCCAGGGGCTGAAGAACCAGTTCCTTTATTCTCCTGCCAGCTTGATTTACGCTTTTATAGACATTCTGGGCAGCAGTAACCGCTCCAGTAATGATATACACCTCGGCCTCCAAGCGGACTCCTGATATCCCAATGGGCTCCTTGATTCCCGGCTGGTCATCGACGATAAACCCCTGGGGTAGTAAGTGAATAAGCTCCGTGTCCTTAGGCATAGTTACCGCCTTGGCGGCATCGAGCACTCGTCTCACATCCGCGTCAGTTATTCCCTTGTCCGGATGGGAAACTGCCACTACTCCCCTGCTGTCCAGACCGCGAATGTGGCCTCCAGCAATCCCAGTGTAAAGTGAGCCGACCTTTACCCCTGCCATCCGTTCTGCATCCTCTACCGCTTTTCTTATCGCTGCTGCCGTCTGGTCGATGTTGACCACCATTCCTGTTCTTATCCCATAAGAGGCAGCTGTGCCCACTCCTACAATCCTCACCTCCCCATTGACTGTGGCCTCACCTATGATGGCACATATCTTTGTAGTTCCCAAATCTAATCCGGCAATTATTCTCTCTTTAGCCATTTTCTGTCCTGATGATGTGAAGAAAACCTGTCCCAGGCTTTTCCTTATGTCCCAACCACCACTTTTCCCTCAAATCTGAGGTCGATATATCGAGGAGAAAGCCTGCAGGTCCTTAATTCCTTCAAAACTGCTTCCAAGCAGAGGATCTGTTGAGGGAAATCTCCTCGCCTTAGCTTCACTTGAATGCCGCCATTAACCAAGCACAATATTAAAGGACTACCTAATTTTAGCTCTGATATCTCATTTAACAATGAGGGAGCAATACGATTAGCCTGTTGTAAGAATTCTATTGTCTGGCACAGCTCAGGAGAGGCAATGGTCTCTCCAATCTGATAGGATCGCAGGTTTACCCCTGTTATAATGGGAACAGAGGGAAATGAAGCCAGATAAGGCAGCAAGGTTGCCTCTTTATCCACCCCATAAAGACGATTAAGGCTTACCAACGCAATGGGCTTTCTCTCCACTATCTGAATAGATATCTGATCAGGCAAGATCCTGGAGAGACTGGCCCTCTTAATCATTGGATTTTCTATCACCCTGGCCACAGTTTGCTTCAAGTCTATCTCGAAAATATTCTCTCCCTCTTTCAACTGGGAAAGCGCTAAGACCTTTTTTTTATTAGTAATATGAACACCATCTATCTTGATCTCGGCTACCCGGAACAACGCCGCCGACTCCAGCAGAGAGCGAATTTGACCGAATGCGATCCTTGCACCTAAAGCAAGACAAACAAGGACTATCAGGCTGACAATATCTTTCAATAGTCTTCTGCTCTTCAGAGATATCATTTAACAGACCTTAGCTGAATTCAGGAATTTTAAAGATTATATGGAATTACAGATAATCTTCTCTATTGCCCGACAATCTCTATTTCCAGTTCTAACTCAATTCCGGTGACATTGTTCACTCGCTCTTTTATCTTTTCGATCAGCTTCAGAACATCGCTGGCCTTCGCCTTGCCGCGATTTATGATGAAATTGGCGTGCAGCTCTGAAACCACGGCGTCTCCACAGCTCATCCCTTTACAGCCTGCCTGTTCGACCAACTGTCCGGCTGAATAGCCGAGAGGATTCTTGAAGACACAACCAGCACATTTTTTCCCTACTGGCTGCGATGTCAGTCTTGTCTTGAGATAGTCTTCTATCCTCGTCTTCACATTCACCGGGTCTTCTGGGTAAAACTGGAAGGTGACCACCGTCAGGATAAGCTCCTTTGGCAGATTGCTTCGACGGTATTCAAAGATAATTTGGTTCTTTTTGAGAGTCGTAAATTCAAGCGAATTTACATTAAGAGTATCTACTTCAAGCAGTGGATCGGATATTTCTGCTTTGAGGATGCCAGCGTTACCCTTTACTGCCCCCCCTACGGTTCCGGGAATCCCGGCAGCGAACTCCAATCCCCCCAATCCTTGCTGAAGACAGAACTGGAGGAGTCGAGGCAGTTCCACACCTGCCCCTGCAGATATTCGTCCGTCAGAGGTGTCAATTTCTGAGCAGGCTTGGTTGACTCGGAGTACCAGCCCTGGCACTCCGGCGTCACTTATCAGCAGGTTCGTACCCCTGCCGATCACAAAGATAGGTTTTGTCTCTCTTTTGGCCAGGGTAAGGACTTGCTGTAAATCGGCTATGTCGGCAGGAGAGACGAGGGCCTCGGCCGGACCTCCGATGCCAAAAGAAGTATGCTCCAACAGGGACTCATCAAACAGCACCTTGCCCCGGCAAATTCTCTCCAGTTCCATTTGAAAGACAGATCTGCTCATCTCAACCTTTCCTCAACAGTCTGAGAAACTCCTCTGCTGTTTTCCAAATATCGCCCGCGCCGAAGGTGATGATTAGGTCTCCCGGCTGAGCGATTTGGAGCAGATGCTTGGCAATTTTCTCCTTCTCGGGCACATAACTGACGGCCTGGTGGCCAGATTCTCTGGCAGCAGTGGCTACTAATTCTCCGCTTACCCCGGGGATGGGAGTTTCTCTGGCTGGGTAGATATCCGTGACCACTATTACATCAGAGGCGGATAAGACCCGGCCAAAATCCCGGTGGAAATCCCGGGTGCGGCTGAAAAGATGCGGCTGAAAAACAGAGATAATCCGTTTACTCCACCCATCCCTTGCCGCTTTCAAGCTGGCGGCAATCTCAGTAGGATGGTGGGCATAGTCATCCACCACAGTTATTTCTCTGACTGTGCCTTTCATTTCAAATCTCCGATGTACCCCGCTGAATTCCTCTAAGGCCTTTTTGATCTTCTCGAACTCTATCTCCAGTTCCAGACCTACAGCGGCTGCAGCTAAAGCATTCTTGATATTGTGAACACCTGGAACCTGCAACCGAATATCTCCAAGCTCCTCTCCTCGATAACAGAGGCTAAAGCTGGAGGAGAAACCCCGAAAACAGATCCGGCTGGCCTGAACAGCGGCGTCTGGACCGAGACCGTAGGTGACCAAAGGTTTCTTTACCTCAGGAATAATGGACTGAAGACCTGGTTCGTCAAGGCACAGGATCACTGTTCCGTAGAAAGGCACTCGGTTGACGAACTCCAAAAATGCCGCTTTGATTTGAGCTAAGTCCTTGTAACAGTCCAGGTGTTCGGTTTCTATATTAGTCACCACTGCCACGGTGGGAATGAGCTGGAGGAAAGAACGGTCGAATTCGTCGGCCTCGGTCACTAAAAATTCGCTATTCCCCAGTTTTGCGTTTGTCCCCAGGCTGCGGATGCGTCCTCCTACAATGATGGTGGGGTCCAGTCCTCCTTGGGTTAAGACCCGCCCTGTCATCCAGGCAGTAGTGGTCTTACCGTGAGTGCCAGCTATGCCAATGCCGTACTTCATCCGCATCAGTTCTCCTAACATCTCGGCACGCCGGATGATCGGTATATTTGTTTCTTTGGCCCTCACCAGCTCGGGGTTAGAGGGTTCAACTGCTGAGGAGTAGATCACTATCTGTGCTCCCTCAACATTCTCCGGACTATGGCCTTCGGTGATTTTAATGCCTAAGGACTCTAAATGGTCTGTAATAGAGGTCTTCTTTAGGTCAGAGCCGGTTACTCGATGGCCGAGGTTATGGAGCACCTCAGCGATTCCGCTCATTCCGATGCCACCGATGCCTACAAAATGAATATTTCTAGTCCGCTTCAGCATTGTTTTCTTCGACAGAATTCTCTGCACGGATTTAAACAGATCTCTGCTTTTTAAAATCTGTTTTGATCAATGCGATAATTTTCTCATCTTACTGTTATTTAGGAAAGTTAAGCTGTATTAGGCGATTGTTTATCATTGTGTCAACAATGAGCTCTGCAGCCTTGGGCCGGGCCAATCTTCTGCTGTTCTCGGCCATCTGCTGGAGCTTTCTCTTGTTATTTAACAGCTCTGTAACAATGGCAGCTAAGCGTTTGCCGTTTAAGTCTTTATCTAAAATTAGACAACAAGCCCCAGCCTCAAGCAACACCCGGGCATTCTGCTCCTGATGTCCTGTAGTGGCGTAGGGATAGGGAATTAAAATCGAAGGCACCCCGCACTTAGTCAGTTCTGCGATGGTTGTAGCCCCTGATCTGGCTATGACCAGGTCTGCTGCCCCTAATGCAGAAGCCATATCCTCAATGAACGCCCAGAGAAGAATAGGTAGAGTAACAGAGGCCATTTTCCCCTTCACTTCAAGGTAATCCCTCTTGCCCGTCTGCCAGAGGATCTGGAGGTTGTTGGCCCGGGAAAGCTCTTCCAATGCATCCAGCAATGCCTGGTTAATCCTGTTGGCTCCCTGACTACCCCCAAAGACAAGCAAGGTTTTCTTAGAGCTGTCCAAGTCTAACTTCTTTTGTGCCTTCGATTTTGTGACTGTTCCTATCTCTTTTCTAATGGGATTTCCGGACACCACCAGGTTGTGGTAACTGGAGAGATATTTTTTTGATTGCTCAAAACTCACATTAACCTGTCGAGCGATCCTGGCCAAAACTCTGGTGGTCACTCCGGGCAGCAGGTTCTGTTCCTGAATAACGACTGGTATGCCCAGAAACCAGCCAGTAACTAACACCGGCCCACTGGCATACCCTCCAGTTCCTATAGCCACTCGGGGACGATAACTAAGCATTATCCAAGCTGCTTGCAGGATTCCCAGCACCAACACCACCGGGAATATAAGGGTGCGTAAGGAGAGTCTTCGGGGCAGACTCCAGGCAGTTATAGTCTTAAGCCTATACCCTGCCTGAGAGATCAGCCGAGCTCCCATCTCCCGGCGTGTACCCACGAACAGTATCTCTGCTCCGGGATATCTGCCTTTTACTTCATCGGCGATAGCAATAGCAGGGAATATGTGCCCTCCTGTCCCCCCGGCAGCAAATAGCACTCTTAGCCTTACCATACCTGTCTTTCTTCCCTGGAGATACTGAGCAATATCCCCGTGCTTGCCAGGGATAGAACCAGAGATGACCCACCATAACTTATGAATGGCAATGGTAATCCGGTAGTAGGGCAAATCCCTATCGTCACCCCAATGTTGACGGCAGTATAGGTGGCGATCATAATAGTCAATCCTGAGGCAAGCAGAAAACCCTGTAAGTCTGGTGCTCTATGGGCAATTCTCAATCCCCGCCAGATAAAAACAAGAAACAAGGAGAGAACAACCACTGCTCCGATAAAACCCCATTCTTCCCCAATTATAGCGTAGATAAAATCAGTATGAGGAGCAGGTAAAAAGAGAAATTTCTGCCTGCTGTGGCCCAATCCCACTCCTCGCAAGCCCCCACTTCCCAGGGCCAGAAGCGATTGATATGTCTGATAATTTATACCTTGAAGATTTTCCTCTGGACGCAAAAAGGCCTTCACTCTGGCCAGTCTGTAACCCACATGCGATATAGAAAAATAGATAATGGGAAGCGCTGCCAGTACAAGTCCCCCTAAATGAGAAAGTTTCACCCCGGCCAAGAAGAACATGGCCGTGATTATTATCATAATAGCTACAGTGGTACCTAAAGCCGGTTCCAGGATAATTAGCCCGGCAACCATAAGCAGAATTAACAGATGGGGTAGGAACCCCCAGACGAAATTCTTTATCCGATCCTGCCGTCTTGTTAGAGAATCAGCCATATAAACTACCAACGCAAGCTTCATAAATTCCGATGGTTGGAAGTTAAATTTCCAAATACGAATCCACCGACAGACCATTTGAGGCTGACCTGTGAACTTAGGTTTCAGAACCACTACCAAGAGAACAAACCCAGCCAGAAGAAGGAATTGTGCCACTCTACCAGAAAGCTTACTGTAGTCGGTAAGTGCGGCCAGGACCATCACCGCTGTTCCCAGCACAAGCATAATCAGGTGCTTTTTCAAAAAGAAACTGCTGTCTTGATACTTCACTTCGGAGAGCACCGAGCTGGAGCTGTAAATCATTACCATCCCTATTCCCACGAGCAGAATAGTGACAGTCAGCAGTATGAAATCTATGGAATTCTCCTTCACTTTTTTCTCCTTGCGGACAACAAGGAAAAACTCTCTTAGTAGAACGATTTCTAAATTCCTAAATAATGTTACAATAACTTGTCATTGCGAGTGATAGCGAAGCAATCTCTAAGTAGCTGGAATTCAGTGGGATTGCTTTGTCGCTCCGCTCCTCGCAATGACAGGATGATTTGCAATGTTATTTTTGAAACGCTCTACTGGTCTTATCTGATTTTAAGTGTGCTCAAACTCAGCAGGGCAAAGAGCAGCCCCAGGATCCAGAAACGGATAACAATCTTAGATTCTCTCCACCCTTTCAGTTCAAAATGATGGTGAATGGGTGCCATAAGAAAGACTCTTTTCCCACGCCACTTAAAGGAGCAGACCTGAATTATGACTGAAAGCACCTCGATCACCAACACCCCTCCAATGATCACCAGCAGTAACTCTTGTTTCACTAAGACAGCTACGATACCCAGAGACCCTCCTAAGGCCAGGGCACCTGTATCGCCCATAAATACCTGGGCGGGATGGGCGTTGTACCACAAAAACCCCAGGCAAGCTCCCAAGACAGAAAGACAGAATACCGTCAGCTCCCCTGCTCCGGGCAGATAGAGAATATTTAGGTAATGGCTGAAGACAGTGTGACCGGTCACATAACTAAAAGCAGCATACGCAGCTATGGCAATACCCACTATCCCAATTGCTAACCCATCCAGTCCGTCAGTCAAATTGACCGCATTGGAAGTCGCTGTGACTACAAGAATCACCAAGGGGATATAGAACCACCGAAAATCAATGAGATAATTCTTTAGAAAAGTGAGATTTGTCTTGGTTGCCAACTGCTCAGAAGCGGGGTAAAGATAGAGAATAAGTCCAATAATCAAGCCTAAACCAATCTGGCCTATGAGCTTGTATCTACCCACCAATCCCTTTGGTACCTTTTTTACTGTCTTCAGGTAGTCGTCAACAAGGCCCACTGTGCCCATCCAGACCGTAGAGAAGAGAATCAACAGCACATATCGATTAGACAGATCTGCCCACAGGAGCGTGGGAACAATGATCGCCAGAAGAATGAGGATTCCTCCCATCGTGGGAGTGCCTTGCTTAGAACGATGCTCCTTTGGCAGATAGTCGTTGATCTGCTCACATAGTTGCCGATTCTTTAGTTTTCCAATAATCCAAGGGCCAAGGACAAAGCTTATAAGCAAGGCGGTTATAGCCGCATAGGCTGCTCTGAAGGTTATGTATCTGAATATGTTAAAACCAGAAAAATATTTCAGCAACTGTTTGTAAAAGAGGTAATAAAACATATCCCTTTCCTTTTAGCTCATATTCTCCATAATTTGTTCCATTTTGAGTCTCCGGGAACCTTTGATCAAAACCACATCCCCCGCTCTAAGTGACTGAGAAAGCCACTGAGAAATCCCCTGGTTATCTGGGAAGTGTCTCGCTTTTCTGGCCATTCCCAGGCCGGCCGCCTTTTGACAGGTTAGCTTCGACAACTCTCCTACGGTGAACAGGTAATCTATATTGCTTTCTGCCACATACTGGCCAATCTGTTCGTGAGCCTGGGGGCCGTGCTTGCCAAGCTCTAACATATCCCCCAACACGGCAATGCGTCGCCCTCGGTCCCTGGGCTCCAGGGATAAAAGCAGTTCCAATGCAGCTTTGGTCGAGGCCGGATTGGCGTTGTAGGTGTCGTTGATGAACTTCACACCGTTTTTCTCCCGCATCTCACATCTTAAGGCAGTGAGGCGAAAATCCTCCAGCACCCCCTTGCACTCTTCCGGTGGTACACCCAAATGCTCCGCAACAGCTATAGATCCTAAGGCATTGTAAATATTATGTAATCCCGGTGCTTTAAGTTGAATCTCTGTCCCTCTCAGGCTAATCCTACCGCACCCATTCTGATCCCAGCAAAGAACTTTCGCCTGAAAATCACTCCTGGCCTTGATTCCAAACTCTACGACTCTCCCCTTAACTTTCCTACTTATAGTCCGTAGGCGAGGGTCATCCATATTGAGCACAACAGTACCTGAGTTATTCAGATATTCTACCAGCTCTGCCTTAGATTGGGCTACCCTTTGGAGGGTGCCAAAACCCTGCAGGTGAGCCGGACCAATATTAGTAATGAGGCCCATCTCGGGAGCGGCTAATTCTGCAAGCTGTCTTATCTCCCCCGGGGCACTTGCCCCTAATTCTACCACTCCAATCTGGTGTTGAGGAGAAAGCCGTAAGAGTGTGAGAGGAAGACCAATATGGTTATTAAAATTACCCTCTGTCTTGAGCACCTTAAACCGAGTGCTCAGAATCTCTGCGGTCATATCCTTTGTGGTGGTCTTGCCATTTGTCCCGGTGATGGCAACAAATGGAATGGAAAACCTCCTGCGGTAAAAAGCTGCCAGTCTGTGTAGGGCAAGTAAAGGACCATCTACTCTGATCAACAATCCACCACCGCTTTCGGGCGCCGGATAATCTCGCCGGACTACAGCTGCACTGGCACCTTTCTGGAATGCTTGGGGCACAAATTGGTGGCCATCAAATCTTTCTCCCTCGAGGGCAAAGAATATCTGCCCTCTCCGGAGCGTTCGGGAATCTATGGAAACACCTTCTGGATTGAGGCTCAGGGATGAATGGACAAGATTCCCCTTCACCTGGCCACCAACGGTGCCGATAATCTCTTCTATTGAAAGTCCTCTCATAGTCCAGTCTGCAGGATTTCTCTGACCACCAGGCGGTCGTCGAAGGGAATGGTCTTATCTCCGAATATCTGGTAATCTTCATGTCCCTTACCGGCAATGATCACTGCATCTGTCCTTCGGGCAACCTTCAGGGCAGAGGCAATGGCTTCCTTCCGGTTAGGCACAACTTGATAGGCTCTTTTATTCATGCCTGGGGTGATTTGGTCGATAATTTCGTCTGGGTCTTCATTGCGGGGATTATCCGAGGTGACAAAGCATAGATCTGCCATCTTAGAGGCCACTTTCCCCATAAGTGGACGCTTACCTCTGTCTCGATCGCCTCCACAGCCGAATACCAAGATGACCCGGCCAGAGGTCAGCTCCTTTACCGCTCCCAGAAGTACCTCCAACGCAACTGGGGTATGAGCATAGTCAACCGTTATCGAGAATGGCTGACCGCAATCTATCTGCTCGAAGCGGCCGGGAATTCTCTGTACCTTTCCGATCGCCTCACCGATGAGCCGCAACCCTAAACCGTTCACAAGTCCCACTCCAATTGCTGCCAAGATATTTGTAATATTAAACTTGCCTTTTAGGCTTGTCTTAACTCTAAGTTCCCCCTCCGGGGTCTTCACCAGGAGTCTCATTCCCTTC
>DAOVPH010000159.1 GCA_030629295.1 Candidatus Latescibacterota bacterium
ATGATGCCGCAGTTATCCCTCGAATTTCCGCTGCCGCTGTCTGAACTGAAAGAAGAGGGATACAACATCCTGGAATTCGGCACAGAGGAACCAAAACCAAGAGGCCAGAATCAATTTCTACATGTGTTGGTTTACCCAGATCCTCTCTTGCCTTATCTGCATCCATTTGGGGCAGGTGACCAGTACCGACAAATCTATTGGCACATCACGCCCGACCATGCCCCTGAACTGAGGCAGGTGGACGGATTCGATAAGTGAAGCACTTGCTTCTTAGACCTTATACTTCTCAAGAAGGGCAAAATATGAACAACAAACTCATTAAACTATGCCTGCCCGAACCATCAGGAGTCCCTCGCAAAACCTATCCTGTAACCTGCGGTATCCCCTTTCCGCAAGGACAATTGAAAGATACCGAAGAGCTGAGATTGGAATCAGAATCGGGAGAAGAAATTCCCCTCCAAGTGGCCAGAACTGCCTCTTGGCCAGATGAAAGTGTCAAATGGGTCCTGCTCGATTTTCAAGTAAATGTGGAACCCACTGAGCAGAAGATGCTGAACCTTCATTTCGGTGAAGGGGTGAGACGACAGGCAGTATTGCCTTTACCTCTATTGGTTAAGAAAACAGAGGGCTCAATTTGCGTCAATTCAGGCCCCTTGGCCTTTGAAGTAAAGACAGGCGGGCCACATCCCTTTCAGGAAGTTAGCTTCGAGGGGACTTTTCTGCTCAAACAGGGTTTTCCCTCGCTGACACTTCGTTCTGGAGACAAACTCTACACCGCTTGCGAATCTCACTCAACGGTTGTGTTAGAAGACTACGGGCCCCTCCGATCGGTGATTAAGTGTGAGGGACAATATGTGGCCGAAGATGGGGCGAAACTTCTCAACTACATAGTCCGAATCTACGTCTACGCTGGCCAGCCTTTTTTGCGGATCTACCACAGTCTTGTAAATAAAGAACCAACGGAGAAGGTGGAAATCTCCGGGCTCTGCTTCCATTTGCCTGTGATACTTTCTAATGAAGTGACCGGCTTTATCCTGGGGACAGCCGATCACTACAAACCTTTTCGAGTGCATCGGATGAAGGATGAGGTCTCTCTCCGTATCCCTACCGAAGAGGGTCCAGCTCCCTCAGTTCGGCAAGCAACTGGCTATTACTTGGTAAAACCGGGAGAAGATGGCAGGGATGAGTCTAAATATCCTGGCCCCCAGTGGCACTCTCCTATGCTGGGCTCAGCTACGCTGGCCGATAGAGACAGAGCTGTTACGCTTATGCTTCGCTATCCCTGGCACAATGCCCCTAAGGAATTTCACTTGGATTCGCAAGGTATCACCCTGCATTTATATCCTTCCTGGGAGCGGCCGCTTGAGCTTTACCGAGGCGTGGCCAAGACCCATGAAATGCTGGTGCTGTTTCACTCTGAGCAGCCGCAGGAACTGGAAGTGAAGCGGCAGGCCGTCGCCTTTCAGGAACCGATGCCAGCTGCTGTAGCCACTCGGAACCGGATGGTGGACTCTGGAGTGTTCGGGTCTGTATTTCGCTACCAACCGGAGAAATACCCGTGGTACGAATATGTCTTCCGTCGGCTTTTCGAGCAGTGGATTTGGAATCCAGCTAAGATCTATCACAAGGGCACAACGCTTATGGATTTTGGCGATCATTGGGTTCCCAGCCGCGGTGGCCAGTGGAAAAATAATGAGATGGATTTTGGCTATGCCTTGACATTGCAACTGGTGCGCACTGGCTATTCTGTCATCTCCCCCTGGATCGAGCAGGTGATTATGCATCAGATAGATGTGGACACCTGCCACGATTCAGAAAATCCGGTAGAGATTGGTTCGCAGCGCTATCACTACGCTGACCACGGATGGCACGTGCCTTTCATCGAGCAAGGCTGGGCCTTTCCTGTCCAGCTCTGCCATGAGTGGCTGGAGGGACCGCTTTTCTTCTATTTCCTCACCGGCTATCGGCGGGCACTTGAGGTGGCCTTCGCTAGAGCTGAGCACTTTGTCAGGGCGATAGATGCCGGTTATCACCGCCAGAAGACCATCGCTCGTGTCGCGGGCTACCCGTTGATGGCGCTTTCTACGATGCAGACTAATTTTCCCAATGACAACTATATTCAGACTTGCGAGAAGATTTTGGACTGGCTGGAGGAATGGAGCAGAGAAGAGGGGGCTCTTATCTGGAATACGTTTGGCCCAGAGCGGGCAGACATGGCTGAGGGGGTGCTGGGACACGGTGTAATTATGCAGGGGTTGATGCGGTACCACCGAGTCACCGGCAGCGAACGCGCCTGGAAGTTGCTGGTGGAATCGGCTGAGTATGCTAAAAAAAGTGTGTTTACACCAGAAGGCTTTGCGGTGAAAATGAGCAGCCTGCGGCGCAATTACTTTGCCCCCGGTGAATCTGATTTCATCATTGAGCCCTTGGCCTATCTGGCAGAAAAGACAGGCAATAAGGAGTATCTGGAACTGGCTTACAGGAATCTGAAGCTCGCTGTGGTCGCCCGGGATGCTGCCCGAGGGCCAGGACACCCCTCCACTGAAGAGTACCGTTTCTGGTTGCCTTTCTTGGATTATGCAGATCAGGCGGGAATCCTGGAGGACTTGAGGCTATGCTGAAAGCTGGATTTCGCCAGTCACCAGTTGATCACAGGAGACGATAATGGAAAAAGAGGCAGAGGCAATATACTTCTTGGACTTAAGTCAGTGTGAACCGGCAAACGCTTTATCAAGAAGTAGCCGCCCCAAGTTCTGGACTATGGTGAACTACGAGATCGAACAAGGCCAGGGAGTGATGCTTTTTGCTAATTCGCTGACTGATTCCCCCTCCGTGACCTTGAAGTTGAATGTCACCGGCTGGTATGGAATCTATCTGGGAATCTACTACGGCTGGGGTGCCGGGTTTTTGGCAGACCGAGTGCTCAGGGCAAAATTGACCGGGGATCCTGCCTACAGTCGAATAGGTCGAGAGAGCTTCCAGCCAAGGAAAGACGGACATTATCCAGAGAAGGAGCTAAAATGGAGTGACATCGCCGAAGCCTTCTGGAAATGCGCCGATCTCACCGGTGAAGCGATCCAATTCGCTCGCCCCACACAGGGCAAGTTTGCCGAGTCGGATACCAATATTGCCTATGTAAAACTCGTGCCACTCACCCAGGCCGAAATAGAGGAGATCAAGAGAGATTCCGGGCAAGCCACACACCCGCCGACTGATCGCAAACTACGATGGAGGAAATATCGGGCAGTGGGGATTGAGCAGCCTGGACGACATAAGAGAGGAATTTGAATGTCTCCGGGATAGTGACTTCAACATCGCACTCTATGGCGTTGCCCGTGGTCCAATCTGTTTTTATCCCACCAGGGTGGGCGAATTCATCCACGCAAAGCTGTTCGTTCCTTCGTACAAGCAATATATTGCTCAGGCAGTACACAGACTCTGGGGAGCTAAAATCGACTTGCTTGGTGCTGCTATCGAAATGGCCCACGAGGTGAATGTGAAGTTGTTCCCACAGGTAAGATTCCAAGCTACCCAATTACCTCCCCAACATGAGCCGCGTTACTATGGTGGACAGTTGTTGGCCGAACATCCCGAGTGGCTGGCTCGCTACCCCGACGGGGAAACCACCCGCCATCTCTCTTTTGCCTTTCCAGAAGTGCGCCGGTTTTACGTTAGGCTTTTTCGTGAATGGGTTGAGGATTACCAGGCAGACGGAATTAATGTCCTTTTCTCCCGCAGTGCACCATTTGTCTACTACGAGGAACCTGTGTTGGAAGCATTCCAAAAGGAATATGGGGAGGATATGCGGAAGGTAGAGCAGACTGACGATCAGGCCTTGCACTGCCGGGCGGAGTTTGTGACCCAATTTCTCCGCGAGGTCCGCCAGATGCTCGATGAAGTGGGTCAAAAACAAGGGCGCTATATCCCTACCTGCTATCTGGTGCCCTTCCATAACACGCTCGACTTCTCCGGTACC